>NZ_JBMDIJ010000003.1:0-231389 GCF_057808595.1 Pseudomonas sp. FG98
TGGTCGGCGTGCCGGCGGTTTCCAGATGTTCGTAGTTGCCGCCCGTGACGCCGGTAATGCTGTTGGTCAGTGGCGTGTTGGTGTTCAGGACGTTGTTTGGCGCGATGAAATCGACCGAGCCGCTCGACGCGTTGACCGGGATGGTGATGCTTTGACCGTTGGCCAAGCTGATGACCAGCGGCACGCCGGTTACAGGCGAGGTGACCGAGGCGGTGTAAGTGACGACGCCGCCTTCAACGGCCGAGGCCGTCGCAGTCAGGGTCACGGTGCTGGTGTCGATCGAGTCAGTAACTGCAGTCACGGCAGCAGTCGGGCTGACTTCAAGGTGCTCGAAATCACCACCGGTGGTACCGGTGATGGTGACGCTGACATTGCCGCCATCTACGTAAACGGTGTTAGCAGGAGCGGGGAAGGTAATCGAGCCTTCGCTCAAACCCTTACCGATGGTGATGGTCTCGCCATTGCTCAGCGAAATCTTCATCTCGGTGCCGGTGGGGTTGGTCAGGCGCGCGGTGTAGGTGATTTCACCGCCTTCCTGCACGGTGCCGCTGGCGGACAGGGTCAGGCCGGTGGTGTCCAGACGTGCTGGGTCATCGGTGACGACAGTGGTCGGAGTGCCGGCGGTTTCCAGATGCTCGTAGTTACCGCCCGTCACGCCAGTGATGCTGTTGGACAGTGGGGTGTTGGTGTTCAGTACGTTGTTTGGGGCGATGAAATCGACCGAACCGCTACTGGCATTCACTGGAATGGTGATCGACTGCCCGTTTGCCAGGCTGATGACCAGCGGGGTACCGGTGACCGGAGAGGTGACCGAAGCGACGTAGGTGACCACACCACCTTCGACTGCCGAGGCAGTCGCAGTCAGCGTGACAGTTGACGTATCGATGCTGTCGGTGACGGCAGTTACCGCAGCGGTTGGGCTGACTTCAAGGTGTTCAAAGTCGCCGCCAGCGGTGCCGGTGATAGTCACGCTGACATTGCCACCGTCCACATACACGGTGTTCTGCGGGGCCGGGAAGGTAATCGAACCTTCACTCAGGCCCTTGCCGATGGTGATGGTTTCGCCGTTACTCAGCGAAATCTTCATCTCGGTGCCGGTCGGGTTGGTCAGGCGAGCGGTGTAGGTGATCTCGCCACCTTCCTGCACGGTGCCGCTGGCCGACAGGGTCAGGCCGGTGGTGTCCAGACGAGCAGGGTCATCGGTGACAACGGTGGTCGGGGTGCCCGCGGTTTCCAGGTGCTCATAGTTGCCGCCAGTAACGCCAGTGATGCTGTTGGACAGCGGCGTGTTGGTGTTCAACACGTTGTTTGGCGCGATGAAATCAACCGAGCCGCTGCTGGAGTTCACTGGAATGGTGATCGACTGGCCGTTGGCCAGGCTGATAACCAGTGGGGTGCCAGTTACAGGCGAAGTGACCGAGGCAACGTAGGTGACCACGCCACCTTCAACAGCCGAAGCCGTTGCGGTCAGGGTCACGGTGCTGGTGTCGATCGAATCGGTGATAGCAGTTACAGCGGCGGTCGGGCTGACTTCGAGGTGCTCGAAGTCACCACCGGTAGTACCGGTGATGGTCACGCTGACATTGCCACCATCGACATAGACGGTGTTAGCAGGCGCTGGGAAGGTGATCGAACCTTCACTCAGGCCCTTGCCGATGGTGATGGTTTCGCCGTTGCTCAGCGAGATCTTCATCTCGGTGCCAGTTGGATTGGTCAGGCGGGCGGTGTAGGTGATTTCACCGCCTTCCTGGACGGTGCCGCTGGCCGACAGAGTCAGGCCGGTGGTGTCCAGACGAGCTGGATCGTCGGTCACGACGGTGGTTGGAGTGCCGGCGGTTTCCAAGTGTTCGTAATTGCCACCCGTCACGCCGGTGATGCTGTTGGTCAGTGGCGTGTTGGTGTTCAACACGTTGTTCGGGGCGATGAAGTCGACTGAACCACTCGAAGCATTGACCGGGATGGTGATCGACTGGCCGTTTGCCAGGCTGATGACCAGCGGGGTGCCGGTGACCGGGGAGGTGACCGACGCGACGTAGGTCACCACGCCACCTTCAACCGCCGAAGCCGTCGCGGTGAGAGTCACGGTGCTGGTGTCGATGCTGTCGGTGACGGCAGTGACAGCAGCGGTCGGGCTGACCTCGAGGTGCTCGAAATCACCGCCAGTAGTGCCGGTGATGGTGACGCTGACATTGCCACCATCGACATAGACGGTGTTCTGCGGTGCCGGGAAGGTGATCGAGCCTTCGCTCAGGCCTTTGCCGATGGTGATGGTCTCGCCGTTGCTCAGCGAGATCTTCATCTCGGTACCGGTTGGGTTGGTCAGGCGAGCGGTGTAGGTGATTTCGCCGCCTTCCTGCACGGTGCCGGAAGCCGACAAGGTCAGGCCGGTGGTGTCCAGACGAGCTGGATCATCGGTGACGACGGTGGTTGGAGTGCCTGCGGTTTCCAGGTGTTCGTAGTTGCCGCCAGTCACCCCGGTGATGCTGTTGGACAGCGGGGTGTTGGTATTCAGCACGTTGTTCGGCGCAATGAAGTCGACCGAGCCGGAGCTGGAATTTACAGGAATAGTGATCGACTGACCGTTAGCCAGGCTGATGACCAGCGGGGTGCCAGTGACCGGGGAAGTAACCGAAGCGACGTAAGTGACTACGCCACCTTCAACAGCACTGGCAGTGGCGGTCAGGGTGACAGTCGACGTATCAATCGAGTCCGTAACGGCAGTCACGGCAGCCGTTGGGCTGACTTCGAGATGCTCGAAGTCGCCACCGGTAGTGCCGGTGATGGTCACACTGACATTGCCGCCGTCGACATAAACAGTGTTCTGCGGTGCCGGGAAGGTAATCGAGCCTTCGGTCTGGCCTTTGCCGATAGTGATGGTTTCGCCGTTGCTCAGCGAGATCTTCATCTCGGTGCCAGTCGGGTTGGTCAAGCGGGCGGTGTAGGTAATCTCGCCGCCTTCCTGGACAGTGCCGCTGGCCGACAAGGTCAGGCCGGTGGTGTCCAGACGAGCTGGGTCATCGGTGACGACGGTGGTTGGCGTACCCGCAGTTTCCAGGTGTTCGTAGTTGCCGCCAGTCACGCCGGTGATGCTGTTGCTCAACGGAGTGTTGGTGTTGAGGACGTTATTCGGGGCAATGAAGTCGACCGAGCCACTCGAAGCATTCACCGGAATAGTGATGCTTTGGCCGTTAGCCAGGCTAATCACCAGCGGAACGCCAGTCACAGGCGAAGTGACCGAAGCGGTATAGGTCACTACGCCGCCTTCAACTGCCGAGGCGGTGGCGGTCAAGGTGACAGTCGACGTATCGATGCTGTCGGTGACTGCCGTCACGGCAGCGGTCGGGCTGACTTGAAGATGCTCAAAGTCGCCGCCGGTAGTGCCAGTTACCGTGACGCTGACATTACCACCATCGACATAGACGGTGTTAGCAGGAGCCGGGAAGGTAATCGAACCTTCGGTCTGGCCTTTACCGATAGTGATGGTCTCGCCATTGCTCAGCGAGATCTTCATTTCCGTGCCGGTCGGGTTGGTCAGGCGGGCGGTGTAGGTAATCTCGCCGCCTTCCTGGACGGTGCCGCTGGCCGAAAGGGTCAGACCGGTGGTGTCCAGACGAGCCGGATCATCGGTCACGACGGTGGTCGGCGTGCCAGCAGTTTCCAGGTGCTCGTAATTGCCACCCGTCACGCCGGTGATGCTGTTGCTCAGCGGCGTGTTGGTGTTGAGGACGTTATTCGGGGCAATGAAGTCGACCGAGCCACTCGAAGCATTCACCGGAATAGTGATGCTTTGGCCGTTAGCCAGGCTGATAACCAGTGGAACGCCAGTCACAGGCGAAGTGACCGAAGCGGTGTAGGTCACTACGCCGCCTTCAACTGCCGAGGCGGTGGCGGTCAAGGTGACAGTCGACGTATCGATGCTGTCGGTGACCGCCGTCACGGCAGCGGTCGGGCTGACTTCCAGATGCTCAAAGTCGCCGCCGGTAGTGCCAGTTACCGTGACGCTGACATTGCCACCATCGACATAGACGGTGTTAGCAGGAGCCGGGAAGGTAATCGAACCTTCGGTCTGGCCTTTGCCGATAGTGATGGTTTCGCCGTTGCTGAGCGAAATCTTCATCTCGGTGCCGGTCGGGTTGGTCAGGCGAGCGGTGTAGGTGATTTCACCGCCTTCCTGGACAGTGCCGGAAGCCGAAAGGGTCAGACCGGTGGTGTCCAGACGAGCCGGGTCGTCGGTCACGACGGTGGTCGGCGTACCCGCAGTTTCCAGGTGCTCGTAGTTGCCGCCAGTCACGCCAGTGATGCTGTTGCTCAACGGAGTGTTGGTGTTCAGCACGTTATTCGGGGCGATGAAGTCCACCGAGCCGCTGCTGGAGTTCACGGGAATGGTGATCGACTGACCATTGGCCAGGCTGATCACCAGCGGAGTACCGGTCACAGGCGAAGTGACGGAAGCGGTGTAGGTGACCACTCCACCTTCAGTGGCGCTCGGCGTCGCCGTCAGCGTGACAGTCGAGGTGTCGATGGTATCGGTGATCGCAGTCACCGCCGCCGCTGGATTGACCGCCAGTTGCTCGAAGTCGCCGCCCGTGGTGCCCGTGATGGTCACGCTAACATTGCCGGCATCCACATAAACCGTGTTCTGCGGCGCGGCGAAGGTGACGGTGCCTTCGGTCTGGCCCTTGGCGATGGTGATGGTTTCACCATTGCTCAGGCTGATCTTCATCTCGCTGCCGGCGGGATTGGTCAGGGTCGCGGTGTAGACGATCTGCCCACCTTCGCTGACCGAGCCGGTGGCGCTCAGGCTCAGGCCGGTACTGTCCAGGTTGCTCGGGTCGTCGGTGACCGTGGTGGTGGTCGTGCCACTGCCGGCGACGAGGTTCTCGTAATTGCCGCCGCTGACGCCGGTGATGCTATTGGTCAGCGGTGCATTGGTGACCAGCACGTTGTTCGGCGCGGTGAAGTCCACCGAGGCCGAGCTCTGGCCAACCGGAATGGTGATGCTCTGGCCATTGGCGAGACTCACCACGACCGCGCTGCCGGTGACTGGCGCGCCAACGGAGGCGGTGTAGGTGACCACACCACCCTCGGTCACGCTTGGCGTTGCCGTCAGGGTAACAGTGGTGGTGTCCAGGGTATCGGTAACGCTGGTCACGGCTGGAGTGCCGCTGACGTCCAGGTTCTCGAAATTGCCGCCTTCGACCCGGGTGACTGTAACGCTGACGTTTCCAGCACTTTTGTACACGTCGTCCAACGGCGCGGCGACGCTCACGCTGTTGCTGGTCTGGCCGGCGGCGATAACGATGCTGGCGCCGTTGGACAGGGTCACGGTGGTGGCGGTGCCGGCCGGGTTGCTCAAGGTCGCGGTATAGACGATCTGCCCGCCCTCGGCCACGGAGCCGGTGGCGCTCAGGGTCAGGCTGGTGGTGTCGGTGCTTTCGCTGACGCTGGTCACCGCCGGGGCCGGGTTGGCCACCAGGCTTTCGAAGTTGCCGCCGCTGACGCCGGTGATGGTGGTGCTGACCGGGGTTTCGCCCTTGTACACATCGTTCGGCGCAGTGAACTGCACGCTGGCGCTGGAACTGCCGACCGGAATGGTGATGGTCTGGCCGGTGGACAGGGTGACGACCACCGGTGCACCGGTCACCGGCGAGGTGACGCTGGCGGTGTAGGTGATCACGCCGTTTTCCGCCACGCTCGGGGTAGCACCCAGGCTGACGGTGGTGGTGTCGGTGGAGTCGGTGACAGTGGTCACGGCCGGGGCCGGGTTGGCCACCAGGCTTTCGAAGTTGCCGCCGGATACGCCGGTGATGGTGGTGCTGATCGGCGCGGCGCCATTGTAGACGTCGTTCGGTGCGGTGAACTGCACGCTGCCGCTGGTACCGCCGACGGGAATGGTGATGGTCTGGCCGTTGGACAGAGTGACGATCACCGGAGCGCCGGTGACCGGCGAGGCGACGCTGGCGGTGTAGGTGATCACACCGTTCTCGGCGACGCTCGGGTTGGCGCCGAGGCTGACGGTGGTGGTGTCGGTGGAGTCGGTGACAGTGGTCACGGCCGGAGCCGGGTTGGCCACCAGGCTTTCGAAGTTGCCGCCGGACACGCCGGTGATCGTGGTGCTGACAGGCGTGGCGCCGTTGTAGACATCGTTCGGCGCGGTGTACTGCACGCTGCCGCTGGAGCTGCCGACCGGGATGGTGATGGTCTGGCCATTGGACAGGGTGATGACCACCGGTGCACCGGTCACCGGCGAGGTGACGCTGGCGGTATAGGTGATGACACCGTTTTCCGCCACGCTGGCACTGGCGCCGAGGCTGACGGTGGTGGTGTCGGTGGAGTCGGTGACAGTTGTCACGGCCGGGGCCGGGTTGGCCTCCAGGTTTTCGAAATTACCGCCGGTCACACCGGTGATGGTGGTGCTGATCGGTGCGGCGCCGTTGTAGACGTCGTTCGGTGCGGTGAATTGCACGCTGCCGCTGGTGCTGCCGACCGGAATGGTGATGGTCTGGCCATTGGACAGGGTGACCACCACCGGCGTGCCGGTGACCGGCGAGGCGACGCTGGCGGTGTAGGTGATGACACCGTTTTCCGCCACGCTGGCACTGGCGCCGAGGTTGACGGTGGTGGTGTCGACAGAATCGTTGATAACGGTGACGGCAGGCGTGGTATTCGGTACCAGGTTCTCGAAGTTGCCGCCCGATGTCCCCGTGATCGTCACGCTGACGCTGCTGCCGTTGGCATACACGTCATTGGCCGGGGTCTGTACCTGCACGCTGCCGCTGGACTCGCCAGCGGCGATGGTGATCACCGCGCCGTTGGACAGGGTGATGGTGACCGGAGTCTGCGCCGGATTGTTCAGGCTGACGGTGTAGGTGATCGCGCCGCCTTCGGTCACGCTGCTGCCAGCGGTCAGGCTCGCAGTGGTGGTGTCGAGGGTATCGGTGATGGTGGTGACCGCCGGCGTGGTGCTCGGGGTGATGTTCAGACCATCGCCACCCGTGGTGCCGGTAATGGTGACGGAGATCTGGCGGTCGTCGATATAGACGTTATCGCTGGCTGGAATCGCGACGCTGATACTGCCCGTCAATTGACCGGCGGCGATCACGATGACCTGGCCGTTGGACAGCGTGACGCGGGTTTCGCTTGTGGCGGCCTGGGTCAAGGTCGCGGTGTAGACCACCGAGCCGCCAGCCTCGGAAACGTTTGGCGTTGCGCTCAGGGTCAGACCGCTGTCGACCAGGACCGCAGTGGCCAGGGTCTGATTGGTTGTGTCGTCCGTTCCGGTGAGTTCGTTATCCAGCTCTGCGGCGAACGTCAGACCCTCGGTCTGGTAACCGATTACTGGCGCCACCGATCCGGCAACCTCTTCCAGCATCACCACGCTATGGCCGCCACCCGGGGCACCGCTGCCCTCGGATTGAGGGCCCGCAGCGGTCGCTTCGAGATCCTTGGTCGGGTCGGCACCGGCAGCGATGGCTTGCTGCAGCTCTTCTACCGAGGGCGCGGCTTGTGCGGTCGCTTCTTCAAGGTCGGTGCTGGAGGCGGGAGCGTCGGCGCTCCACTGGGTCTCGCGGCCCAGATCGATAGTACGACCGTCGGTCAGTTCGAGGGTCACGGCACCGGCAGGCCCCGTCAAAACCTGGTCGCCAGCAAACAGGCGATCACCTTCGATAAGGACACGTTGGATCCCTTCCTGGGAAACGGCGACGACCTGGCCAACAACACGTTTGACGATGGCGACAACACTGCTCATGACACTCTCCGAACTAACCGTTCAATGTGGCTTCCATACGCAATTGGGCTGATGTTTGCCGCTATCTGCTTGGAATGTTTCGCAAAGCACTACGAATTTGATTTATGTCAATTTTATGGCTTTTGCAGGATTCGAAATCTTTTTAGTCAAACTATTGACCCTAAGGTCGGCATCCTAAACAATCGGCTGACTAATGTCACATTGATATTTCAACAGGTGAAGACCCCGTGATCTGTGACAGGGTTCTCACTAGGAAATTTCCGACACGCGGCTTCCTTTATAGCCAGTTTTTGGCGTGTTGCCATGTCTTGCTCTGTTGTGGGACACCCCGTCCCTAGGGAAGAAAAACGAAATGCGTCGCACCGTATTGACTGCCTTGCCCCTCGCCTTGTTCGCCTCCTTCAGCTCTGCACAAACCCTGCCGCAAGCCATGCAACAGGCGCTTGAAGCGCACCCGGAAGTCCAGGCGGGGATCAACGGTCGTCTGGCCGCCGACAAGCAGGTGCGCATCGCCCAGGGGGGCTACCTGCCCAAGGTCGACGTACTGGCCGGCTATGGCCGTGAAAGCACCGACAGCCCGAGCACCCGCGCCGCTGGCGGCAGCCACTCGGAAACCCTGAATCGCGGCGAGTCGAGCCTGCGCCTGCGGCAGATGGTGTTCGACGGTTTTGCGACGTCAAGCGAAGTGGGGCGTCAACAAGCCACCGCCAATGCTCGGGCGTATGCCTTGCTCAACGTCTCCGAGCGCACTGCCCTGGAAACCGCCAAGGTCTACATCGACGTGCTGACCCGCCGTGGCATGGTCCGCCTGGCCGAGGACAACCTGCGCAGCCACGAGCGCATCTACGACCAGATCCAGTTGCGCACCTCCCGCGGGGTCGGGCGCCAGGCCGACATGGACCAGGCCGAAGCCCGTCTGGCCTCGGCAAAAAACAACCTGTTGACGGAACAAACCAACCTCGCCGATGCACAAACCAATTACCTGAGTGTCGTTGGTCAACTGCCCGATGAGCTGAGCCCGCCCCCGCCCTTCATCGACCTGCTGCCCGCGACCCTCGACGAAGCCCGCCAGCAAATGGTCGAGAGCAACCCGGCCCTGCGCTCGGCGGAATCGGACATCGCCGCAGCCGACAAGCAGTACGACGCGGCAAAGTCGAGGTTCTACCCGCGCTTCGACGCCGAGCTGGACCGCAGTGCCAACAACGACGTAGACGGCATCAACGGGCACAACAACGAGTGGCAGGCCATGTTGCGCATGAGCTTCAACCTGTACGACGGCGGCAGCGACAAGGCTGACCTGGAATCCAAGGCCTATCAGGCCAGCCAGGCCCTGGATATTCGCAACAACGCCTTGCGTCAGCTCAACGAGGAGTTAGGCTTGGCGTGGAATGCTATGCAGAACGCTGACGCGCAGGTGCCGATCGCCCAGCAATATGTCGATCACAGCAGCAAGGTACGCTCGGCCTACCAGAGCCAGTTCAGCCTGGGTGAGCGCTCGCTGCTCGACCTGCTCGACAGCGAGAACGAGTTGTTTACTGCCCAGCGTCGCCTGGCCGAAGTGAAGAGCGTTCAGCTGTTTACTCAGTACCGGATCACGGCGACCATTGGCCAACTGCTCAGGAGCCAGGGCGTGGTAGCGCCGATGGCAACGGTTGTGCAGAACGATCTCAAGCCCAGGGTGAACCTGCCTGGGCTGAACTGATAGCCAACAGTCCTTTCAAGCCAGCAAGGAAGTCCGCGTGGATTCATCTGTCAGCAGAAATATCACCCATGACCCGCGAAGCCTGCACGACGACCCGCTGCTGGACAGCCTGCTGTCGCTTTGCGTGTTGCACCAGAAACCGGCCAGCCGGGCCATGCTCACCACCGGCCTGCCGCTGCCGTCGCAGCGCCTGAGCCCCGAACTGCTGTCGCGGGCTGCGGCACGGGCCGGGCTGCAGGGGCGCCTGTTGCAGCGCAAGCTGGAGCACATCCCGGCCATCGCCATGCCCACCATGCTCCTGCTCAAGGGTGGGCGCAGCACCGTGCTGCTGGGCTGGGAGAACGAAAACACCGCGCGCCTGCTGCTCAGCGAGAGCGATGGCGGCGAGGTGCATGTCAGCCGCGAAGCGCTGGAAGCGGACTACGCCGGGCGGGTGTTCTTCGCCCAACCGCAGCACAAGTTCGACGTCAACCACGGCAACCTCATCCCGCGCGCCCGCTCCTGGTTCCGCGACACCCTCAAGCGCTCGCGCTGGCTGTACGCCGATGCCATCGCCGCCAGCCTGATCATCAACATCATCGCCATGGCCGCGCCGCTGTTCGTGATGAACGTCTACGACCGTGTGGTACCGAACCAGGCCACCTCGACCCTGTGGGTGCTGGCCATCGGCATCACCGGCGCCTATGTCTTCGACCTGATCCTCAAGGGCCTGCGCAGTCTCTGCCTCGATCTTGCGGGGAAAAAGACCGACCTGATCATTTCCGCCACGCTGTTCGAGCGCATCGTCGGCATGTCGATGAAGTTCCGCCCCGCGCGGGTCGGCAGCTTTGCCCAGAACATCCATGAGTTTCAGGGCCTGCGCGACTTCCTCGCTTCGCTGACCTTGGCCAGCCTGATCGACCTGCCGTTCACCCTGCTGATCCTGATGGTGATCGGCATCATCGGTGGGCACCTGGTGTGGATCCCGGTGGTCGCCTTCCCGTTGGCGCTGGGTATCGGCTACGCCTTGCAGAAGCCGCTCACCGCGACCCTGGAGCGCACCATGGCCCTGGCCTCCGAGCGCCAGTCGAGCCTGATCGAAACCCTCGCCGGTCTCGACGCGGTCAAGGTCAACAACGCCGAAAGCGAACGCCAGTACATGTGGGAGCAGACCATCGGCACCCTCAGCCGCCTGGAACTGCGGGTGAAAGTGCTGTCCGGCCTGGCGATGAACATCACCCTGCTGATCCAGCAGATGGCCGGCGTGACCCTGATCTGCTTCGGCGTCTACCAGATCATGGCCGGCAACCTCAGCATGGGCGGCCTGATCGCCTGCTACATGCTCAGCGGCCGCGCCCTGGCGCCGCTGGGGCAACTGGCCGGTCTGCTGACCCGCTACCAGCAGGCCAAGGTGACCATGGTCTCCACCGACCAGATGATGGAGCTGCCGCAGGAGCGCAACTTCGAGGAACGTCCGCTGAGCCGTCAGGTATTGCAGGGCGCCCTGGAATTCCGCGGCGTCGACTTCACCTACCCGAACCAGCAGAACCTCGCGCTGAAGAACATCAACCTGGCCATCCGCCCGGGCGAGAAGGTCGGCATCATCGGCCGCAGCGGCTCGGGCAAGAGCTCGCTGGCCAAGCTGGTGGTGGGCCTGTACGAGGCCGACGCCGGCTCGTTGCTGGTCGATGGCGTGGATATTCGCCAGATCGACGTCAGCGAGCTGCGTCACAACCTCGGCTATGTGCCCCAGGACATCCAGCTGCTCGCCGGTACCCTGCGCGACAACCTGGTCAGCGGTGCCCGCTACGTCGAAGACGAGATGGTCCTGCAGGCCGCCGAGCTGGCCGGTGTTCACGAATTCGCCCGCCTGCACCCGCAAGGCTATGAGTTGCAGGTAGGTGAGCGCGGTCAGAACCTCTCCGGCGGCCAGCGGCAGAACGTCGCCCTGGCCCGTGCGCTGTTGCTCAACCCGCAGATCCTCCTGCTCGACGAGCCGACTGCTGCCATGGACAACACCGGTGAAGAGCGCCTCAAGCAGCGCTTGCAGGCGGTGATCGAGAACAAGACCGTGGTGCTGGTGACCCACCGCGCCTCGTTGCTGACCCTGGTCGATCGCCTGATCGTCATCGACCGCGGCCAGATCGTTGCGGACGGCCCGAAAGCCGCTGTCATGGATGCACTGAAGAAGGGGCAGATCAGTGTTGCTTAAGTCTGGAGTGGGACGCTTCAAGGACACCCTGCGCGGCTATTTCAAGGGCTCGCAATCCTTCGGCGGTGAGCCGCTGCCGGAGGTCAACAAGGCACTGGTGGAAGACGCCCCGCGCATCGTGCGGCTGACCATCTGGGGGATTATCTGCTTCTTCCTGTTCCTGGTGCTGTGGGCCAACTTCGCCGTGCTCGACGAAGTCACCCGGGGCGACGGCAAGGCGATTCCCTCGTCGAAGCTGCAGAAGATCCAGAACCTCGAGGGCGGTATCGTCTCCGAGATCTTCGCCCGCGAAGGCGAAGTGGTCGAAGCCGGCGCGCCGCTGTTGCGCCTGGACGCTACCCGGTTCGTCTCCAACGTCGGCGAAACCGAGGCCGATCGCGTGGGCCTGGCCCTGCGCGTCGAGCGCTTGAGCGCCGAGGTCGAGGACCGGCCGCTGAACATCGATGCCGAACTGCGCAAGGCGGCGCCGAGCCAGGCGAGCAACGAGGAGTCGCTGTACAACAGCCGTCGCCAGCAACTGCAGGATGAAATCGGCGGCCTGCAGGAGCAGTTGGTACAGCGGCAACAGGAACTGCGCGAGTTCTCCTCCAAACAGGCCCAGTACCGCAACAGCCTGCAACTGCTGCGCCAGGAAATCGGCATGTCCGAGCCGCTGGTGGCGCAGGGCGCGGTATCCCCGGTGGAAGTGCTGCGTCTCAAGCGCGCCGAAGTGGAAAACCGTGGCCAGCTGGATGCCACTTCCCTGGCCATTCCGCGTGCCGAGTCGGCGGTCAAGGAAGTCGAGCGCAAGATCGATGAGACCCGCGGCAAGTTCCGCAGTGACGCGCTTACCCAACTCAACGAAGCCCGCACCGACCTGAGCAAGACCGAAGCCACCGGCAAGGCCCTGGAAGACCGGGTCAGCCGGACCCTGGTCACCTCGCCGGTGCGCGGTATCGTCAAGCAGGTGCTGGTCAACACCATCGGCGGTGTGATCCAGCCGGGCAGTGACCTGGTCGAGATCGTCCCGCTGGATGACACCTTGCTGGTGGAAGCGCGGATCCGCCCGCAGGACATCGCCTTCCTGCACCCGGGGCAGGAAGCCATGGTCAAGTTCACCGCCTATGACTTCACCATCTACGGCGGGCTCAAGGCCAAGCTGGAACAGATCGGTGCCGACACCATCACCGACGAAGAAGGCAATACCTTTTACCTGATCAAGCTGCGCACTGATCGCAGCCACCTGGGCAGCGACGAGAAGCCCCTGCTGATCATCCCGGGGATGGTCGCCTCGGTGGACATCATCACCGGCAAGAAGAGCGTGCTGAGCTACCTGCTCAAACCGATCATCCGCGCCCGGGCCGAGGCCTTGCGCGAACGCTGAGGGCCTCATCGCTGGCAAGCCAGCTCCCACAAGACCTGTGGGAGCTGGCTTGCCAGCGATAGGGCCCTCACAGGCATCACAGACCTCCAGATATGAAAAAGCCCGCCGCCACATCACTGTGACGGCGGGCTTTTGACATCCGGCAGGGATCAGGTCAGAGGAAGGTGACCTGACCACCTTCCAGCGACTTGACCCGGGCCAGCGATTCGACGCGGTAGCCCTGGGCATCCAGCTCGGCACGGCCGCCCTGGAACGACTTCTCGATGACGATACCCAGGCCGGCTACGGTCGCACCGGCCTGCTTGATGATCGAGATCAGCGCCTGGGACGCCTTGCCGTTGGCCAGGAAGTCGTCGATTACCAGCACGCGGTCGCTGCTGTTGAGGTGGCGCGGCGAGATGGCCACGGTGTTTTCGGTCTGCTTGGTGAAGGAGTACACCGACGCGGTCAGCAGGTTTTCGGTCAGGGTCAGGGACTGGTGCTTGCGCGCGAAGATCACCGGAACGCCCAGCTTCAGGCCGGTCATCACCGCCGGGGCAATGCCCGAGGCTTCGATGGTGACGATCTTGGTCACGCCGGAGTCGGCGAACAGGCGGGCGAACTCGTCGCCGATCAGCGCCATCAGCGCCGGATCGATCTGATGGTTGAGAAACGCATCGACTTTCAGGACCTGATCGGAAAGCACGATGCCTTCTTCGCGAATCTTCTGGTGCAGTGCTTCCACTGGTGTTTCCTCGGATGTAAGCAAAAGGCCCCGGCATGGGCCAGGGCGATTGAAAGGGTGATTATCTACCGTTTGAGCATGGCGCGGATATCGGCGAGCGCCGTATTGCCGCGTGCCGCCTTGACCTCAACCGGTGCGTCGTCCAGGCCTTCCCAGGCCAGATCGTCTTCCGGCAGCTCATCCAGGAAGCGGCTCGGCGAACAATCGATGATCTCGCCGTACTGCTTGCGCTTGGCGGCGAAGGTGAAGGCCAGGGTCTGCCGGGCCCGGGTAATGCCGACGTACGCCAGGCGGCGCTCTTCCTCGATGGTGTCGGCTTCGATGCTGGAGCGGTGCGGAAGGATCTCTTCCTCCATGCCCATGATGAACACGTAGGGGAATTCCAGGCCCTTGGACGCATGCAGGGTCATCATCTGCACGCCCTCGGCGCCTTCTTCCTCTTCCTGCTGGCGCTCCAGCATGTCGCGCAGTACCAGCTTGCCGATGGCGTCCTCGATGGTCATCTCGCCGTCTTCGTCCTTCTCCAGCGTGCTTTTCAGCGCGTCGATGAGGAACCAGACGTTGCCCATGCGGAAGTCCGCGGCCTTGTCGCTGGAGCTGTTGCTGCGAATCCAGGTTTCGTAGTCGATGTCCATCACCATGCTGCGCAGCGCGGCGATCGGATCTTCCAGGGCCACCTGCTCGCGAACCTTGTCCATCCAGGTCTTGAAGCGGTGCAGGCGGTCGGTGAAGCGGCTGTCCAGATGTTCGCGCAGGCCCAGCTCCTCGCTGGCGGCGTACATCGAGATCTTGCGCTCGGTGGCGTAGTTGCCGAGCTTTTCCAGGGTGGTCGAGCCGATTTCCCGGCGCGGCACGTTGATCACCCGCAGGTAGGCGTTGTCGTCGTCCGGGTTCACCAGCAGGCGGAAGTAGGCCATCAGGTCCTTCACTTCCTGGCGGCCGAAGAAGCTGTTGCCGCCGGACAGGCGATACGGCACCTGGTGGTGCTGCAGCTTCAGCTCGATCAGCTTGGCCTGATAGTTGCCGCGATAGAGGATGGCGAAATCGCTATAGGGGCGGTCGGTGCGCAAGTGCAGGCTGAGGATCTCCATGGCCACCCGCTCGGCCTCGGCTTCCTCGTTCTTGCAGCGGATCACGCGGATCTCGTCGCCGTGGCCCATCTCGCTCCACAGCTGCTTCTCGAAGGCGTGGGGATTGTTCGAGATCAGCACGTTGGCGCAGCGCAGGATGCGGCTGGTGGAGCGATAGTTCTGCTCCAGCATGACCACCTTCAGCGACGGGTAGTCGTCCTTCAGCAGCATCAGGTTTTCCGGCCGGGCGCCGCGCCAGGCGTAGATCGACTGGTCGTCGTCGCCGACCACGGTGAACTGGTTGCGCGTGCCGATCAGCATCTTCACCAGCAGGTACTGGCTGGCGTTGGTGTCCTGGTATTCGTCCACCAGCAGGTAGCGCACGCGGTTCTGCCACTTTTCCAGGATGTCGGTGTGTTCTTCGAACAGCTTCACCGGCAGCAGGATCAGGTCGTCGAAGTCCACCGCGTTGAACGCCTTGAGCGTGCGCTGGTAGTGGGTGTAGACGATGGCAGCGGTCTGCTCCTTGGGATTGCGCGCCTTCTCCAGGGCCTCGGCGGGCAGGATCAGGTCGTTCTTCCAGGCGCCGATCATGTTCTTGATCTCGTCGACGCCGTCGTCCCCGGAGTACTCCTTCTGCATGATGTCGGTCATCAGCGCTTTCACGTCGGTTTCGTCGAAGATCGAGAAACCGGGCTTGTAGCCCAGGCGCACGTGTTCCTTGCGGATGATGTTCAGACCGAGGTTATGGAAGGTGGAGACCGTCAGGCCGCGGCCCTCGCCCTTGCGCAGCAGGGTGCCGACCCGCTCCTTCATCTCCCGCGCGGCCTTGTTGGTGAAGGTCATGGCCACGATGTACTGGGCGCGGATCCCGCAGTTCTGGATCAGGTGGGCGATCTTGCGGGTGATCACGCTGGTCTTGCCGGAGCCTGCGCCGGCGAGTACCAGGAGCGGGCCGCCGACGTAGTTCACGGCTTCTTGCTGCCGGGGATTGAGTCGGGACATGACGGAAACCGGGGGTGGCTGAAAAATAGCCGCGCAGTTTAACAGGGCTTCGCCGTGATGGCGCGACCGTCTGACAGTGTGATGCAGCACAATATCTAAATTTGCCGGCTCTGCTACTTTCCATCAGGATGCACCCCCGAATGGATGGATTTCCTCGGCGACACTTATTTCAAGTGAAAATCATTTACATTGACGTCTCTGTCACCAATGATGCGCCCGGCACCCAGACTGCGTTCGCGTACTGCTAACTAAGGAGAGAGCTTGTCTACGCCTGCCGAACCGTTGCGTTTGCTCCTGCTGGCGGAAGAGCCCGAGTGGGCGCTTGCCCTCGGCGAGTCTCTGTTGCCGCTGGCGGGCTCGGCGGTATTGCTGACGGCTCCCAGTTGGGATTCGGTGGACAGCCTGTTCGCCCGCGACCGCAATGCCGTGGTCCTGGCCACGCCGGGCCGCCAGCCGGCGCCGGGGCGCTGCGACCTGCCGATGATCCTGTTGCTCGACGCCGAACCGGCGAAGGCGCCACCGGGCGTCAGCGACTGGCTGGTACGCGGGCAACTGGGCAGCGACACGCTGCGCCGCTGTCTGCGTCATGTTCGCGAGCGCGGCGTGCTGGAAGCCACCCTGCAGCGCCTGGCCGAGGAAGACCCGCTCACCGGCATCGCCAACCGTCAGGGTTTCCAGACCCTGCTGACCGCGCGCCTGGCCGAGAATGATGGCCGCGGCGTGGCTCTCGGTCATCTCGATCTCGACAATTTCCGCCACGCCAACGACGCCCTGGGCCACCAGGGTGGCGACCGCCTGATCCTGCAAGTGGTCGGTCGTCTCAAAAGCCAGTTGGAAGCCGGTGACCGCGTCGCCCGCCTGGGCAGCGACGAATTCGCCCTGCTCATCGACACCCGCCGCGAGCCGCAGCGTGCCGAGCGGGTGGCCGAGCGCATCGTCGAGGCCCTGGCCGAACCGTACTGGATCGATGGCGAAAGCCTGCTGATCGGTTGCAGCCTTGGTGTCGCTCATGCCCGCGCCCAGGCCGGCGCCGACCCGCTGATGTGGCATGCGCACATCGCCATGCAGCAGGCCAAGGGCGTACACGGCTGTACCTATCACATCTTCGACGAGCGGATTAACCGCAACGCCCGCAGCCTCGCCGACCTCGAAGGCGAACTGCGCCGGGCCCTGCGCCGCGACGAGCTGGAGCTGCACTACCAGCCGCGCCTGGACCTGGAAGAAGGGCGCATCGTCGGCCTCGAAGCGCTGGTGCGCTGGCGCCATGCCGAACGCGGCCTGCTGCCACCGAGTGAATTCGTGCCGCTGGCCGAGCAGAGCGGGCTGATCGTGCCTCTGGGCTACTGGGTGATTTCCCGGGCCTTGCGGGATATGCAGATTCTCCGCGAACGCGGTCTGACGCCGTTGCACATGGCGGTCAACCTGTCGTTCCGCCAGTTCCAGGACAGCCAGTTGCTGGCGACCCTGAGCCGCCTGATCGTCCAGCACGGTGTCGATGCGCGCTGGCTGGAGTTCGAACTCACCGAAACAGCGGTGATGCGCCGCAATGACCTGGTCAAGCAGACCATGGATGCCCTCGGGCGCCTGGGCGTGCGTTTCTCGCTGGACGACTTCGGTACCGGGTTCTCGTCTTTCGTCCACCTCAACAGCCTGCCGATCGCCTTGCTCAAGGTCGACCGCAGCTTCGTCGGCGGCATGGAAGAGCGCGAGGAAAACCGCAAACTGGTGCACGCCATGATCAACCTGGCGCACAACCTTCATCTGGAAGTGGTTGCGGAAGGGGTGGAGACCGAGGAACAACTGGACCTGCTGCGCAGCTTCGGCTGCGACCAGGTGCAGGGTTACCTGATCAGCAAGCCGCTGGCGATCGAGCCGCTGGTGGAGTATCTGCTGCTGGCGGCGGCGCAACGGCCGGTTGCTCTGTAAGCCTTGAGGGCCTCATCGCCGGCAATCGGATCGCCGCCCGGCCGGCTCCCACAAGGTCCGGCGGTGTTCGCGATACCTGTGGGAGCCGGCGTTGCCGGCGATGAGGCCCTCACGACCGAACCGGAACCCCCAGCCCCACCCCACCAATCATCCGCTTCATCCGCCACTCGAACGCCAGCGTCAGACTCACCGCCGCAAATGCCAGCCCCAGGGCCAGCCCCCACCACACCCCGACCGCGCCCATCCCCAGCGAAAACGCCATCACCCAGGCCGCTGGCGCGCCGATCAGCCAGTAGCAGCACAGGCCCACCAGGAAGGTGGTCCGGGCGTCCTTGAGCCCACGAATCGAGCCCATTGCCACCGTCTGGATCCCGTCGAACAGCTCGAACCAGGCCGCCACCATCAACAGACTCACTGCCAACTGGGCCACCCCGGCGAATGCCGGATCCTCCAGGTCAAGGAACAGGCCCACCAGCGGCTCGGGCGCGACCCAGAACAGCACCGAGAACCCAAGCATCACTGCTGCACCAAAGCCGATCCCGACCCGGCCGGCATGCCGCGCCGCCAGCAGGCGGTCGGCGCCGTAGTGCAGGCCGACGCGCATGGTCACCGCATAGGACAGCCCCGCCGGGATCATGAAGGCCGTCGACACGATCTGCAGGGCAATCTGGTGTGCGCCCAGTTCGGTACTGCCCATGGTCCCCATGCACAGCGCGGCGAAGGCGAACAGGCCGACCTCCACGGTATAGGTGCCGCCAATTGGCAGGCCCAGCCGCCACAGCTCGCGCAGCGCGGGTATGGACGGGCGCGACAGGTTCCTGCGGATCGGGTAGGGCGCATAGGCCGGATGCCGGCGGATATACAGGGCCAGGGCCACCGCCATGCAGTTGGCGACGATCGCGGTCACCAGGCCGATGCCCACCAGCCCCAATTTGGGCAGGCCGAACATGCCTTCGATCAGCGCGTAGTTGAGCAGGAAGTTGACCACCGTCCCCACCAGGCTGATGACCATCACCGGCGACGAGCGTCCCAATGCACTGGTGAAGCCGCGCAAGGCCATGAAGGTCAGGTAGCCGGGCAGGGCGAACGGCAGCAGGAGCAGGAAGTGCCCGGCATTCTCGACGTTGCCGGGCGTCTGCCCGAGCAGCAACAGCACCGGCCCGAGGTTCCACAGCACCAGCGCCGCGACCAGCGCCATGGCCCAGCCCAGCCAGAGCCCGGCCTGGGTCAGGCGGGTGGCGCCTTCGCTGTCGCCGGCACCATGGCGGATGGCGACCAGGGTGCCCACTGCGGCGATCACGCCGAGGCAGAAGATCGACACGAACGAATAGCTCGCCGCCCCCAGTCCGCCGCCGGCCAGCGCTTCGGGGCTGATCCTGGCCATCATCAGGGTGTCGGTGAGCAGCATCAGCATGTGCGCCAACTGCGAGGCAATCAGCGGCCCGGCCAGCCGCAACAGTGCCTTGAGTTCATGGGTTGGCGCCGCCTGCATGGTCGAATCCCTCGGTGAATGGTGTGACAAGCCCACAATTCTCGACCTTTGCGCAGTCCCGCACAAAAGGATAAAAACGATCACTGGCATGACTAAAACTCATGCGAAGATCGCGACTTCCGGAGGTCATCCATGTCCCAGCGTCTTCCCCCGTTGTATGCCCTGCGCGCCTTCGAGGCAGCCGCGCGGCACAGTTCGTTCACCCGCGCCGCCGATGAGCTGAACATCACCCAGAGCGCGGTGAGCCGGCATATCCGCACCCTGGAAGAGCATTTCGCCTGCCGCCTGTTCATCCGCAGCGGCCGCAGCCTGCAACTCAGCGAGGCGGCGCGTTTGCTGCTGCCCGGCGTGCGCGAGGGCTTCGGCGCCCTGGAGCGGGCCTGCAGCACCCTGCGCAGCGAGGAAGGCGTGCTGCGCATGAAGGCGCCCTCGACCCTGACCATGCGCTGGCTGCTGGCGCGCCTCAGTCGCTTCCGCCACTTGCAGCCGGGCAACGAGGTGCAACTGACCAGCGCCTGGATGGATGTCGACCATGTCGACTTCAACCATGAGCCCTTCGACTGCGCCGTGCTCCTGGGTGACGGGCATTTCCCGCCGGACTGGGAGGTCAGTTGCCTGTTCTCCGAATGGCTGGTGCCGGTCGGTGCGCCGGAGTTGCTCAAGGACGGCCCGTGGAACGTGGACAAGCTGGCCGCCTGCGAACTGCTCCACCCGACCCCGGACAAGCGTGACTGGCGCACCTGGCTGGCGCGCATGGACCTCACCGAGCAGGTCTCGCTCAAGGGTGGCCAGGTGTTCGACACCCTCGAACTGGGCATGATCGCCGCCGCGCGGGGCTATGGCGTGTCCATGGGCGATCTGCTGATGGTTGCCGAGGATGTCGCCCAGGGCCGTCTAAGCTTGCCCTGGCCGTCGGCGGTAGCCAGCGGACTGGACTACTATCTGGTCTGGCCGCGCACCCGTCCCGGTGGCGAACGGTTGCGGCGCCTGAGCGACTTCCTGCAAGGCGAAGCACGGGCAATGCAGCTGCCAGATGTGGAAACGCTGCGGGCAAATGCAGCCAACAGCGGCGAATGAACGTTTGCGCGAAAAATAACCGCGCCCTGTACTCAAGTAATGCCGGTCGAAGCCGAACTATCACCCAAGGGCCCGGGATGAGGCCCATGTGACCCGCCCCATCGTGCCCCGCGATCAGGATGATCCCGGCCTCAGTTCGCCAGGAGTTTTCATGTCTCGACCCCGTGCCCGGATTGCCTCGCAGCTCGGCCTTGCGCTTGCCGCCGTACTCGCCGTCGTCATCACCGGCAGTACCCTGTTCGCCCTGCGCTCCCTCGACCACGCCAACCTGATCACCCGCCAGGAACACCTGACCAGCGAGGCGCGCCTGCTGGCCGACCAGCTCGGCACCTTCCACGACTCCCTGCGGGAAAGCACCCAGCGCCTGGCCGGTCTGTTCGAGAAGCGTTTCAACGGCCTGACCCTGCAGGCCGGGACCTCGATTCCGGTAGCCGGCGTCGCCACGCCCGGGCTGTTCCTCGATGGCCAGGCGCTGAACAACGATTTCAGCGAGGTTGACGAATTCCGCCAGATGACCGCCGGCGTGGCCACGGTGTTCGTGCGCAGCGGCGACGACTTCGTGCGCATCAGCACCTCGCTGACCAAGCAGGACGGCAGCCGCGCCATCGGCACCCTGCTCGACCGGCAGAGCCCGGCCTACGGGCGGATCATGGCTGGCCAGCCCTATGTCGGCCGCGCGCTGCTGTTCGAGCGCTTCTACATGACCCAGTACACCCCGGTGCGTGACGCCAGCGGCCAGGTCATCGCCATCCTCTTCGTCGGCTTCGACTACACCGACGCGCAGAAAAGCCAGTTCGACAACCTCAAGCGCTTCCGCATCGGCCAGACCGGCTCGCTGGCGCTGCTGGACGAGAAGAACCAGTGGCTGGTCGCCCCGGCTGGTGCCAGTGGCCACGAAGACATCGCCGCGCAATTGGCCGCGCGCCCCGGCCAAGGCCAGTTCTGGGACGACGGTAGCGAGGAGTTGTACAGCGTGGCCATGCCGTTTGCCGGCGGCCCCTGGACAGTGGTAGCGAGCATGCCCGAGAAGGAAATCCGCGCCGTGACCTGGAGCGTCGGTACCCGCCTGGCCATCGGCAGCCTGCTGGCGATGCTGCTGGCCGTGGGCGCCACGCTCTGGCTGCTGCGCCGTAAGCTGCGCCCGCTGAGCGACCTGGTGCACCAGGCCGAAGCCCTTGGCGCCGGCGATCTGGATGTGCGCCTGAAGGTCACCAGCCACGACGAAATCGGCCAGCTCGCCGCCAGTTTCAACCATATGGGCGATGCCCTGGCCAACATGGTCCTGCGCATCCGCGAGGCGGCGCAGCAGGTGGGTGATCGCGCCCATGCTCTGGCGGGCATGTCGTCCGGCGCCTATGAAGGCATGGAGCAGCAGTCCGGCGAGATCAACAGCATGGCCGGCGCGGTGGAAGAGTTCAGCGCCACCTCGCTGAACATCGCCGACAGCATGGGCAACACCGAGCGCATGGCCCAGGACAACGCCCAGCAGACCCGTATCGGTCGTTCATCGATGGACGAGGCCTCGGCCTCCCTGCAACAGATCGCTGCGGCGTTGGGTGATACCGCCAAGGTGATCGACGTGCTGGGTACCCGTTCCCAGGAAATCGGCGGCATCGTCGGGGTGATCACCGCGATTGCCGAGCAGACCAACCTGCTGGCGCTCAATGCTGCCATCGAAGCCGCGCGGGCCGGCGAGCAAGGGCGCGGTTTTGCCGTGGTCGCCGATGAAGTGCGCAGCCTGGCGGCGCGTACCCGCCAGGCCACCGACGAAATCTCGGTGATGATCGACAGCGTGCAGCAGCAGACCGGCAATGCCATCAGCACCATGGAGCAGGGCAACCGCCTGATGCGCGAAGGCCTGGAGCGCAATGCCCGGGTCGCCGAGGCGCTGGCACGGATCGACGAGCAAAGCCGCAGTGCCGGCGAGCAGTTCGCCTCGATCACCACCGCCACCCACGAGCAGAGTTCCACCGCGACGTTGCTCAGCAGCAACCTGCAAAGCATCGCCCTGGCCAACAGTGAACAGCGGGAAGTGGCGAGCAATCTGGCCGCGACTGCGCGGGAGCTGGAAGGGCTGGCGGGGCAGCTGCGTGAAGAGGTGGATCGCTTCCGCGTAGGTCACTGAGCGCTGGACTGGGTTGTTGCTGATGGCCTCATCGCCGGCAAGCCGGCTCCCACCGGGGCTGCGGTGCACGCGGACCTGTGGGAGCTGGCTTGCCAGCGATGAGGCCGGCATGAGCAAAAATGTTGTCAGGCCGGGCCTGTGTTTGGCCGGTTCAAGGCCTCGGCGCAGGCAGCTAGGGAGCGCCGTTCACTCTCCGCATACAACCCCAGCTCATCCTGCACCCCCATGCCCAAGGCCTGCTCAAAGGCCTCGCGATTGGCATTGCTGCCATATTCCGCCTGCCCGTCATCACCCAGATTGGACTGGAAGATCCCCGCCGCACTGACCGGCAGGAAATCCTCGTAGACCAGCGCCTCGTAGTGGATATGCCCCGCCTCGATCAGCCCTTCCAGGGTGTCCGGTCGCTCCGTCGCCGCCAGCCCCTTTTCTGTCGGGAAGTAGCGGAAATACGCCAGTCCCTGCTCGCGCATCTGCCGCAGGTCATCCGGAAACGCCCGGAATTGCTCGGCCAGCAGGCTCATGTAGCGATCGGCATTGCTCTCCGCCGGCACCCCGCCCAGCGCGTCGCGGGTGGCGTCGAGCAGTTGGTCGTAGAGCTGGCGGCCCTTGGGCGTGAGTGCTGCGCCACGTTGTTCGATCTCGCCGAAACGGGCGGTATGACTGCCTGCGGCATCGCTGAAGGCGATGGTTTCCTGCAATGCCTTGAAGCTGGTCTGGCGCAGCAGGATCGGGTGGCGACGGGTAGGCGGACCCTCGATCACCGCCTTGGGTGGAATGCCCGCCGCCGGCATGCCCAACTGGATCGCATCGATATCCAGGGTGCGCGGCGTCAGGTGGTTGATATGCGGGCCCTTGAACGCCACCACGTCGGCGATCAGGCGGTGCTGGTCGTGCAGTTGCTGGTATTGCTGCGCGCTGACCGTTGCTTCGTGGTGCCAGCGGAAGGTATGCAGGGCTTCCTCGACGAATGCGCTGGCATCGGCTTCGTTCAGGCCGCCATCGCGCTCGCTCTGCGCGATCAGCTCCAGCGCCCGAGGGGTGAAGATCTGCCGCTTCTCGAGAATGGAGCGGGCCAGCTCGCGCAAGGCCGGGTCGTCGATCAGTTCCAGGCGCAGCAACGAGGTGAACACCCGGAACGGGCTGATATGCAGCGCCTGCTCGTGCACCGGGCGGAACGCGGTGGAATGCACCGGAACCCCGGCGGAACTGAGGTCGTAATAGCCCACCGGGTGCATGCCCATCACCGCGAACAGGCGGCCGATGGTGGCCAGCTCCGCCGCCGTGCCGACGCGGATGGCGCCGTGGCGTTCCTGGTCGAGGCGTTCGACTTCGCCGGTCCAGCGCAGCGCCTCGGCGACTTCCGGGCGCATCGCCATCACCTGCCGGTTGACCTCGCTCACCAGCGTCAGCAGCGTGCCGTAGAGCGGTACCTCCTGCTTGTACATAAGCGACATGGCGGCGGAGAACCGCGCGCGGATGCGGTCCGGGCTGACGAAATCTTGAGCGGGCATCGCAAGCTTCCTGGTGAGTGGTCGGGCACCCCTACATGAAAACGAGGAATGCTGATCGACTTCAAGCGAAAAAAAGTCGAGCAGTCATTCCGTAAATTCAGGACTTGCTCGCCGCTACTTGTTCGGCGATCCAGTCCACCAGGCTGCGCACCTTGGGCACTTCGGCGGCGTGTTCGGAGAACGCCAGGAAGTGCGCGCCGTTGCTGCGCATGCGATGGGCCCAGGGCACCACCAGCTTGCCTTCGGCGAGGTCGGCCTCGGCCAGGTAACTCGGCACCAGGGCCACGCCGCAGCCAGCCTGGGCAGCGCTCAGGCACATATGGAAGGTGTCGAAGCGCGGGCCGTGGTAGCTGTTGGGCGAGTGCAGGCCCTGTTCGAGAAACCACTCGTGCCAGGCCTCCGGACGGGTGGTGCTTTGCAGCAGGACGAAGTCCGACAGCTCGCTGGCATCGCCCAGAGCACGGTCCTGCAACAGCTCCGGCGCGCACACCGGCAGCACCTCCTCGCCGAACAGCTCGATGCAGGTCGCCCCCGGCCAGGTACCCTGGCCATAGAAGAACACCACGTCGGCCTTGGCCTGGAGCAGGGAGAACGGCTCCATTTCGTTGCGGATATCCAGGTGGATGTTCGGATGGCGCTTGCCGAAGCCCTTCAGGTGCGGGATCAGCCAGCGCACGCCGAAGCTGGGCTGGGTGGCGACCTTGAGCACTTCGGTCTGCTCGCCGTAGGACATGATGTAGCGGCTCGACATGTCGACCTGGGTGAGGATCTTGTTCACCTCGGCCAGGTACAGGGCGCCGGCCGGGGTCAGTTGCAGGCGGCGGCGTATGCGCAGGAACAGGTGATGGCGGAGCATCTCCTCCAGTTGCGCCACCTGCTTGCTCACCGCGCTCTGGGTCAGGTGCAGCTCCTCGGCGGCGCGGGTGAAGCTCAGGTGTCGGGCAGCGGCTTCGAAGCATTGCAGGGCGGCCATCGATGGCACCAGGCGTTTGGACATGGCGGTGGCTCCAGAGGCCGAAAGATCATTACCTGACGGAATGATGTGCGGAATAAAGGTCGTTTGTTGCGCCAGAGTGATCGGATTAATACTGATCCCCAACAACGATTACAACCTTTCACCGCCTTGCAGGAGAACAAAATGGTTGATGGACTGCTTGACCGCCTGGGTGTCCCGGCCAGTGCCTACACCAACGGCAACCATCCCGTTCACACCCCGATCGATGGCAGCGTGATCGCCTCGGTGCAACTGGAGCCGGCCTCGGCCGTAGGGGCGAAGATCGCCCAGGCCCAGCAGGCTTTCGAGGCCTGGCGCACGGTACCGGCGCCGCGTCGCGGCGAGCTGGTGCGCCTGTTTGGCGAAGTGCTGCGCGAGTACAAGGCCGATCTCGGCGAGCTGGTTTCGGTGGAAGCCGGCAAGATCACCCAGGAAGGCCTGGGCGAAGTGCAGGAAATGATCGATATCTGCGACTTCGCCGTCGGCCTGTCGCGTCAGCTCTACGGCCTGACCATCGCCTCCGAGCGCCCCGGCCACCACATGCGTGAAAGTTGGCACCCGCTGGGCGTGGTCGGCGTCATCAGCGCCTTCAACTTCCCGGTCGCGGTGTGGGCGTGGAACACCACCCTGGCGCTGGTCTGCGGCAACGCCGTGGTGTGGAAGCCGTCGGAAAAGACCCCGCTGACTGCCCTGGCCTGCCAGGCGCTGTTCGAGAAAGCCCTGGCGAAATTCGGTGATGCGCCGGCTGGCCTGAGCCAGGTGATCATCGGTGATCGCGATGCGGGCCAGGCGCTGGTGGACGACCCGCGCGTGCCGCTGGTCAGCGCCACCGGCAGCACCCGCATGGGTCGCGAAGTCGGGCCACGGGTCGCCGCGCGCTTCGGCCGCAGCATCCTTGAACTGGGCGGCAACAACGCCATGATCCTCGCCCCCAGTGCCGACCTCGACCTGGCCGTGCGCGCCGTGCTGTTCAGCGCCGTCGGTACTGCCGGGCAGCGCTGCACCACCCTGCGCCGGGTGATCGTGCACCGTTCGGTGAAGGACGAGGTGGTCGCCCGGGTCAAATCCGCCTACGGCAAGGTGCGTATTGGCGATCCGCGGGAAGGCAATCTGATCGGGCCGCTGATCGACAAGGCGTCCTACCAGGCCATGCAGGACGCCCTGGCCCGTGCCCGTGACGAGGGCGGCCAGGTATTTGGCGGCGAGCGCCAGTTGGCCGAGCAGTACCCGAATGCCTATTACGTGGCGCCGGCCATCGTCGAGATGCCGGGCCAGACCGAGGTGGTGCGTCATGAGACCTTCGCGCCGATTCTGTATGTCATGGCCTACGACGATTTCGACGAAGCGCTGCGCCTGAACAACGAAGTGCCGCAAGGCCTGTCCTCGTGCATCTTCACCACCGACCTGCGCGAGGCCGAGCGCTTCCAGAGCGCGGCGGGCAGTGACTGCGGCATCGCTAACGTCAATATCGGCACCAGCGGTGCGGAGATCGGCGGGGCCTTTGGTGGCGAGAAGGAGACTGGTGGTGGTCGGGAATCGGGTTCCGATGCCTGGAAGGCCTATATGCGCCGGCAGACCAATACCGTGAACTACTCCCGCGAGTTGCCGTTGGCGCAGGGGATCGTGTTCGACTGATTGGCCTCATCGCTGGCAAGCCAGCTCCCACAAGGTGCGGTTATGCACTGACCCTGTGGGAGCTGGCTTGCCAGCGATGGCCGCAAAACAGGACCAAAGCCGGAGTCCACCCATGCCCGACCTGCGTCAACAATGCTTGTGGGAATACGTCACCCCGCCCGCGGCGCCCGCCGTGGCCCTGGCTGGCGATGCGGTAGCCGACGTCTGTGTCATCGGCGGCGGCATCACCGGCCTGTCCGCCGCCCTGCACCTGCTCGAACAGGGCAAGTCGGTGGTGCTGCTGGAGGCCCGGGATATCGGCCATGGCGGCTCCGGGCGCAATGTCGGGCTGGTCAACGCCGGCACCTGGATCCGTCCTGACGATGTCGAAACCACCCTCGGCCAGCAGCAAGGCAGCCGCCTGAACAAGGTGCTGGGCGAGGCGCCGGCGGAAGTCTTCGCCCTGATCCAGCGCCTCGGTATCGACTGCCAGGCGAGGAACGAAGGCACTCTGCACATGGCGCACAACGCCACCGGCGTCGCCGATCTGCAGGCGCGCCACGAGCAATGGACCCGCCGCGGCGCCGACGTCGAACTGCTGACCGGCGCCCGCTGCGAAGACTACTGCGGCACCCGGCAGATCTCCGCCGCGCTGCTCGATCGACGCGCCGGCACCATCAATCCCATGGCCTACACCCGTGGCCTGGCCGAAGCCGTCGAACGCCTCGGTGGGCGCATCCATCCCCGTTCCCCGGTGCAGGGCCTGGAGCGCAATGGCAATCAGGGCTGGCGGGTAAAAACCGCGAAAGGCGTGGTCGAGGCCGAGAAGGTGGTTATCTCCACCGGCGCCTACACCGAAGGCGACTGGACCAACCTGCAAAAGCATTTCTTCCGTGGCTATTACTACCAGGTGGCCTCAGCACCACTACACGGTGCTGCCGCCGACAACGTGCTCAAGCACGGCCAGGGCTCCTGGGACACCCGCACTGTGCTCAGCAGCATCCGCCGCGACGACCAGGGCCGCCTGTTGCTGGGCAGTCTCGGCCGGGTGGACAACAAGCCGGCCTGGTTCATCCGCAGTTGGGCCGATCGCATCCAGAGCCATTACTTCCCGGAACTGGGCAAGGTCGAATGGGAAATGCACTGGACCGGCTGCATCGACTTCACCCCGGATCACCTGATGCGCCTGTTCGAGCCGGCGCCGGGCATTGTTGCGGTCACTGGCTACAACGGTCGCGGCAACACCACCGGGACGGTGATCGGCAAAGCCTTCGCCCGGTTCCTGTTGCAGGACGATCCGGCGGCGCTGCCGATTCCGTTCTCGCCGATGAAACCGGTCGCGGCACCGGCGTTGCGTACCGGCTTCTACGAAACCGGGTTCTCGCTGTATCACGCGGGGCAGTGTCTGCGCGTCGTACTTTAGGTCCTGCGCTGCAGCCAGTGAAGGAAACCGCCTTTCTTGACCTCGGCCGGTCGCTGCAACAGCAGTGACTGGCTGTTCTCCTGGCGGACGCGTTGCAGCTTGGTCAGTGCGGCCTTCACCTCATCGCGCTGTTCCAGGCAGCTACGCACCTCGGCCTTGTCGATGCGGTACAGCAGGCAACTGGTCAGGCTGCGGAACTCGGCGCTGGAGGCATCGCCGTCCAGCAGGCCCTCGACGCCGAGCACCTCGCCCGGCCCCATGCGCCCGGCCTCGCGCAGTTTCTCGCCATCATGGATCGCTGCGGAAACCACGCCGGTGCCGATCACCAAGACATGATCGGAGGCTTCGTCGACGCCGAGGATCACCTGGTCGGCCGGGTACTCCACGGCGATCATGCGCTGGCTCAGGCTGTCCTTCTCCTCGCTGCTCAGGGCGCGGAAGATGCGCACATCTTCCAGCAGGCTGCGCTGGCGGCTCCACGGGCGGGTGTCGTTATCCGGGTTCCAGATCACCCCGGCGGCCACCAGGTGGCGGTGGGCAAGATCGAACATCTGGTTGCGCACGCTGGTCTTCTGGCTCATCTCGGCGACGAAGCCGCTGGCCTCGTATTCCACCGACTCCAGCGTAGTGCTCTTGATCGTCGCCTTCGGCGCCGGCGTGGTCAGCAACGCGCTGCTGCCCTGCAGGGTTTTCTCCAGCGCATCAAGCACCTTGCGCGGGCGTACGCTGGCTGGCACCACCACACTGATGGACACGCCATGCACGTCGGCCGGACGGCTGAAATTCAGCAGCTTGGCCTTGGCCGCCACCGAATTGGGGATCACCGCCATGCTGCCGTTGCCGGTGAGCAGGCGGGTGGCGCGCCAGTCGATATCGATCACCTTGCCTTCGGTACCGTCGATGCTGATCCAGTCATCGATCTGGTAGGGGCGGGTGGTGTTCAGGACGATGCCGGAAAACACATCGCTCAGGGTGCTCTGCAAGGCCAGGCCGATAACGATCGCCATCACCCCGGAGGTGGCCAGCAGGCCCTTGACCGGGAGCTGCATGACGTAGGCGGCTGCGGCGACGATGGCCACCAGGAAGATCAGCGCGCCGAGCACGTCCTGCAACAGCCGGCCGGTATGGCCGCCGCGAGCGATCAGCAGCAGGCCGATGACCACCGTCAGGGTGCGCGCGGCGAACAGCCACCAGGTGATTTCCAGCACGGTGGCGATCAGGTTGCGCGCCAGGTCTTCGGGCCAGGGTGGTGGTTGCAGCGGGCTGATGCCGGCGCTCAGCAGTACACCGGTGAACAGCAGGAAGGCCACCACCCGGGCGGCGGTGCGCCAGTTGCGTTTGTCCATGGGAATAGCGCGCCAGAGCAGCAGGTCCAGCAGCAGGAGGAAGGCGCCGAGCAGGAGGGGGTAGGGCATGGGCTTCTCGGGGTCAGTGGGTCGCCGGATGGGGACTGCGAAGCAGTCCCAGAGGGTCTCAATGTCATTGGAAACAACAGATTTCACAATGCCCTGTAGGCGTTTTCTGTAGGGCGCTTCTGAATCATACTGCGCGGCCTGTTGCTCTGTTGCGCCTGTCTGGATGGGTGCATAGGCTCCGCCCTTCATTGGTTTCAATGATCGGGTGTCGCAGCCCGGAGCAATAGTCACGGCTTCCCTTTCAGCTTCGCTCGTTTTTCGGGTGATGCCTGTCAATGGCGGCTGTGCGTGGGGCACCTTCGGGTGCGCCGGTTCCTATTGCCCGGTCTGCGAACCCGCGTACAGCTGCCACCCTCCGTTTCGCAGCGCTCCGGTGGCGGCTCCACTGCAATAGGAGTTGCACAATGAAAAAGCCCGTCCCCGATCCGCCGCCTTTCGACTTCTCCCGCTTCAGTACCACCGGTACGCCCTTCGGTCCCCATGATTTCCACGGCAGTTGCATGTTCAACGTCAACGAGGGGATCTGTGCTGAGGATGCCCTTGTCCATGCCTGCCTTTTGCTCAGTTGCCTCCGCGCTTCGGCCTGCGATGCTGCGCAGCACCTCACTGCCAACGATCATGCCCTGGTGATTGGTATCGCCCAGCAGGCTGAAATGGCCAAGGCGTTGGTGGATTCGGTGTTGGCGGGGTTTGTCTGGAGTAGTGGGGGCAGGCGGGAATAGTGCTGCCATATCCCGTTGACATATCCCAAATGGCGACTACCATGGGATATACATTTGATATATCCCTAGAGGTGAGCGATGGAGCAAGGTGCAGTTTTTCAGAGCAATCGCAGCCAAGCCATAAGGTTACCCAAGGCTGTCGCTCTTCCAGATGATGTAAAACGCGTAGATGTTGTTGCTCTCGGGCGTACCAGGATCATCACGCCAGCGGGCGAGTCTTGGGACAGTTGGTTCGACAGCGAGGGTGTCACTGCGGATTTTATGGCGGAACGTGAGCAGCCTGAGGATCAGGAGAGGGAGGCGTTTTGATGCTCAAGTTCATGCTCGATACCAACATCTGCATCTTCACTATCAAGAACCGCCCATTTGAGGTTCGGGAAATCTTCAAGCGCCATCACGGCCAGATGTGCATTAGTACGGTGACTCTGATGGAGTTGGTCTATGGTGCGGAAAAGTCATCGAATCCTGAGCGCAACCTGGCTGACGTCGAAGGATTCGCGGCTCGCCTGGAAGTGCTCAAGTATGACCACGAAGCTGCTGCCCACACTGGCCAGCTTCGCGCCGAGCTTGCCCGTCTTGGCAAGCAGATTGGTCCCTATGACCAGATGATTGCCGGGCATGCTCGTTCCCAGGGATTGATCGTTGTATCCAACAACCGACGCGAGTTCGACCGCGTTCCCGGCTTGAGGGTCGAGGATTGGGTGCCTCCCACTGCGTAGTTCAGAAAGGCAATCCTCATTCCTGCCCCGCCGGCCGATACTGCAACGCCTCCGCCAGATGCTCCCGGCGGATATCCTCGACCTCCTCCAGATCCGCCAGCGTCCTTGCCACCTTGAGCAACCGGTGCGCTGCACGCAGCGACAGGGTCAGGCGTTCGCAGGCGTGCTCCAGCCATTTCTCATCCGCTGTGGATAACCGGCAATGACAGCGCAGGCCTGGCAGGTCGAGGAAGGCGTTGGCGCAGCCTTGGCGTTGCTGCTGGCGTTCGCGGGTGAGGGCGACCTGGCGGGCGACGGTGGCGCTGTCGGGGCCATTGTCAGTGGAGGGAGAAAGGGCCGTGGCCTCGCGGGCGACGGTGAGGTGCAAGTCGATCCGGTCGAGCAGGGGCCCGGAGAGTTTGTTGCGATAGCGCTGGATCAGTTCGCTGCTGCAGCGGCAGCGGCCGGTGGGATCGCCGAGATATCCACAGGGGCAGGGGTTCATTGCCGCGACCAGTTGGAAACGTGCCGGGAAGCGCACGCGGTCCCGGGCCCGGGCGACCACAATCTCGCCTGATTCCAGCGGCTCGCGAAGCACCTCCAGCACGCGCCGTTCGAACTCCGGCAGTTCATCGAGAAACAGAACGCCATGATGGGCCAAGGTGATTTCGCCGGGTGTCGGGCGCGATCCTCCACCGACCAAGGCAGGCCCTGACGCAGAGTGATGAGGATGTCTGAAGGGTCTTTGCGGCCAGCAATCCAGCGGCTTCGGGCTCGCCACCGACTGGATCGCCGCGACCTCCAGCGCTTCGCGTTCATCCAGCGGCGGCAGCAAGCCGGGCAGGCGACTGGCAAGCAAGGTCTTGCCGGTGCCCGGCGGACCGCTGAACAGCAGGTTATGCGCGCCCGCCGCCGCCACCAGCAACGCCCGCTTGGCCGCCAGTTGCCCCTGTACCTCGCTCAGGTCGGGGTAGGGCCGGGGATTGAGCAACAGACCGTTGGCCTGGTACGGCAGCAGCGGTTGCTGGCCGCTGAAATGCCCGACCAGTTCCAGCAGGTTCTCTGCGGCATAAACCTCCAGCCCCGAGGCCATGCAGGCTTCCTCGGCATTCGCCTTCGGCACCACCAGCGCCCGCCCCGCATCGCGGGCGGCGAGGGCGGCGGGCAGCACGCCCTGCACGGGTCGTACCGCTCCGGACAGCGCCAGTTCGCCGAGGCATTCCACCTTGTCCAGGGCTGCCTGGGTGAACTGCCCGTTGGCCGCCAGCAAGCCCAGGGCAATCGCCAGGTCGAAGCGTCCGCCGTCCTTGGGCAGGTCGGCAGGGGCGAGGTTGAGGGTGATGCGCCGCTGGGGAAATTCCAGGCGCGAATTGACGATCGCGCTGCGCACCCGGTCCTTGCTTTCCTTGACCGTGGCTTCCGGCAACCCGACCAGGGTCAGGGTCGGCAAGCCATTGGCGAGATGGGCCTCGATGATGACGGGCGGCGCCAGCACGCCCACCTGGGCGCGGCTATGGACGATGGCGAGGGACATGAACACTCCATGATCGATGCAGTGCCGCGTCGTGCGGCTTTGCAAGGATAGTGGCGGGTTCGGTAGAGGTGACCGGTACTGTGCTTCGGGGTATTGCAGGGGGTATGTGTTGCCCGGCCCGTCACATCGGAGCGCGGTAATGGCATTTTGCTCGATGGCCCTTCGCGGCGAATATCGGCTGATCTATAGTCACGCGTTCCGCCGCCCTGACCACAGGCCTTTTCATCTTCAAGGAAGCCCACGAATGCCGGTCGCCACCTGTTCCGCGTGCAATCACTACGTCAATGTGCCGAACGTTCAGAACGCCGAAGCATTCGAGTGCCCGTTCTGCCTGCGGGACCAGCACGGCAAGAAGCCGGCGATGTTGCTGTACCGGTGCTACTCCTGCCAGAACGTTTCCCTGTTCCTGGCGAAAAACCCGCCGCGTGCCTGTTCTCGCTGCCGCACCTTGACCCGGACCTTGATGAATCATCAGGTCCCCCTGGCGGACGCACCCTTCGTCGAGTCGGAATGGCTCTATCACGTGACCAGCGTGAAAGTCGCCAGGCTGGTGCAGGCGGGGGGCCTGCGCTCGGCGCTGGCCAGGACCGGTGTGCGCAAGCCCGATCCGGAAGGCTCCTTCGCCAAGGACCGGGTCAATCGCGTACCGAAGGCCATCAACAGCCGCCTCAAGCATTACATCGCCACCTGCCGGGCCAATCGCGACGACGATTGGTTCATCAAGCAGGTGATGGTCTACACCCCGATGCCCCTGGCATTCACTGGCGACAACGGCGACTACGAGACCCTCAAGGCGATGGACGACAAGCGCTTCACCGATTTCGGCCAGCAGACCATCGGCGCGGGCTTCAAGGAATCCATCTTGGGCACGATGAAGCTCGCCCGGGACGGGACCACGACAAAGTACTTCAATACCCTGAATGCGCAGCCCGGGCATTTCCTGACGAAGCTCGCCACCGACTACGCCAATCTCAACTTCGATATCGAAGGCGCGATTACCGCCAGCCATGTCTACTTCCTCAATTCCATGAAACTCGATCTGATGAAGTCGGGCTTTCAGGACTACGTGAAGTTCCGCGCTCCGGAGGACACCGCGGTCCTGCGCATACGCCGTAAGGACCTGTTCGGGCTGGAGGACGACGAGGCGGATTTCCGGGCCGTACGCACCCCGCATAGCGTGAGTGCGTTCGCCGGGTTCGAGATCATGAGCGCCGGTACCCGTGACGATTTCCTGAGGCCCGAGTTCCGCGCCAACAGCGCTAACTGGACCCCATTCAAGCACTGGGAATGATCAGGCCGGCTGCACCTCGATCGTGAGATGGCGCACCTCGTGCACCGGCAGCAGGCGCTGGCGGATGCTCGCCAGATCCACCCCGGCCTTGCCCACCACACTGACGATCGCCGCATGCGCCTCTGGCCCGACGCGCCAGACGTGCAGGTCGGTGATGCGGGCGTCGCCGGGTTTTTCCACCAGTTCGCGGATTTCTTCGGCGACATGCTCGTCGGTCTGATCCAGCAGCACCCCGGCAGTGACCTTCATCAGGCTCCACGACCAGCGTGCGATCACCAGCGCACCGACGATGCCCATCAGCGGATCCAGCCATACCCAGCCCAGGAAGCGCCCGGCCAGCAGCGCGGCGATGGCCAGCACCGAGGTGAGGGCGTCGGCGATGACGTGCAGGTAGGCGGAGCGCAGGTTGTTGTCGTGACCGGCGTGGCCGTGATGGTGGTGGTCGTGATCGTGGCCATGCTCATGGTGGTGGTCATGGCTGCGCCCGTGGCCGAGCAGCAAGGCGCTGACGATATTGACGATCAGGCCAATCACGGCAATCAGGATTGCCGTATCGAACTGCACCTCGCCCGGCTGGAACAGGCGGATGGCCGATTCGATACCGACGCTGAGGGCGACGATGCCGAGGATAAGCGCCGAGGCGAAGCCGCCGAGGTCACCGACCTTGCCGGTACCGAAGCTGTAGCGGGCATTGCCGGCATGGCGGCGGGCGTAGGCGTAAGCTGCCGCAGCGATGCCGAGGGCACCGGCGTGGGTGGCCATGTGGAAGCCGTCGGCAAGCAGGGCCATGGAGCCGGTGATGTAGCCGGCGGCGATCTCCGCGACCATCATCACCAGGGTGAGGATCACCACCCACAGGGTACGGCGGGCGTTCTGGTCGTGGGCGGAGCCGAGGAACTGGTGGTCGTGTGTGTGCTCGGTCATGGCGGTGCTCACTTCGAATAGCGGCGGATGGCTTCGAGCAGTTCTTCCACGCCCTTGGCGCGCTCTTCATCGCTCAGGCCGGGATTGGCGACGTGCTCGCGGGCGTGGTCTTCGATGATTTCTTCCAGCAGGCCGTTCATGGCGCCGCGGGTGGCGGCCACCAGGTGCAGGGTGGTGCCGCAGTCGGCGCCTTCCTCCAGGGCCTTTTCCACCGCCTGGAGTTGACCGGCGATGCGCTTCACGCGCTTGAGCAGCGCGTCCTTCTTCACATGGGTGTGTGCCATTTCTATACCCCTCCCCCCTATAGGTGCGGCGGAGCTTCGCATACCCCCACCCCCCTATGCAAGCGGCAGGCGAACGGAGACCGTGCCGGGCAAGCCGGAGGAATCAGGAAGGGAAATGGACTTGGCTGCGGGACCAGCGCGGGCGCGCTGGTCGGCAACCGGGGGCATCACTCGCTGGCGATGGGGTTCAGGCGGGCTTCGAGCTCTTCGACCTTGGCTTCCAGTGCTTCCAGGCGGGCGCGGGTGCGGGCCAGGACGACCATCTGGCTGTCGAATTCTTCACGGCTGACCAGGTCGAGCTTGCTGAAGCCGCTTTGCAGCAGCGCCTTGAACTGGCTTTCCAGCTCGCTGCGCGGTTGCGCGGGGTCATTGCTGAACAGGCGCGAGGCCTGGTCGCTCAGGGCATCGAGAAAGGCTTTGGGCGCAAGCATGGGAGGCGCTCCTGTTTCGAAAAGAGGGGCGGCAGTGTAGCACGGGGCACTTGCTGCCTTTTGCTGCACACTTTTTGAACATCGCCCGCCATCGATGCGCACTGTTGTAGTGCGTCGTTTTGCCTGCTGGCTACTGGCCAAGATCGAGCACTGTGCCCAAGTCTTTGTAATTCGGCGCTTTCCCGGACATGGCACTGTTTCTGCTAAGACCATCGTGACCCATGCACTGATGCAGTCCCAGGACGAGGCAGTGCTCAGGCGGAGCGAAGACACGAAGTTTTGCCTGGTGCCGATTTCGCCAGTCAGCCACGCGGAATAAGGCTGACGAAACGTTACAAAGCCCAGGCACTGCGCTTAGACTTGAGTCGGGTTTGTTTTCCTGGGGCAAGTCCACCTATTCGGGAGAGAGTTTCATGAAGCTAGTCACTGCCATCATCAAGCCGTTCAAACTGGACGATGTGCGCGAGTCGCTGTCCGAAATCGGCGTGCAGGGCATTACTGTCACTGAAGTCAAAGGCTTCGGTCGGCAGAAGGGTCACACCGAGCTGTATCGCGGCGCGGAGTACGTGGTCGACTTCCTGCCCAAGGTCAAGATCGACGTCGCCATCGACGACAAGGATCTGGATCGGGTCATCGAAGCCATCACCAAGGCCGCCAACACCGGCAAGATCGGTGACGGCAAGATTTTCGTGGTGAATCTGGAACAGGCTATTCGCATCCGTACCGGCGAAACCGATACCGACGCGATCTAACAAAAGCCGCCCCAAACCCAACGCCCCAGGAGAAAACAACATGACTCTGCGTAAATTCGCAGGGCTAGGAGCCCTTTTGTCCCTCGTAATGCCAGCCGTCGCGCTGGCCGAGGAAACCACGGCAGCTGCCGCTCCTACGCTCAATTCCGGCGATACCGCCTGGATGCTGACTGCCACTGCCCTCGTGCTGTTCATGACCATCCCCGGCCTGGCGCTGTTCTACGGCGGCATGGTGCGTTCGAAGAACGTGCTGTCGGTGATGATGCAGTGCTTCGCCATCACCGGCCTGATCAGCGTGCTGTGGGTCGTCTTCGGCTACAGCCTGGCCTTCGATACCACCGGTATGGAGCAGGGCGTCACCAACTTCAATTCCTTCGTCGGCGGCCTGTCCAAGGCATTCCTCGCCGGCGTGACTCCCGCCAGCCTGACGGCAGCCTTCCCGGAAGCGGTCTTCATCGTCTTCCAGATGACCTTCGCCATCATCACCCCGGCGCTGATCGTCGGTGCCTTCGCCGAGCGCATGAAGTTCTCCGCGATGCTGGTGTTCATGGGCATCTGGTTCACCCTGGTCTATGCACCGATCGCACACATGGTCTGGGCCGGCAACGGCGGCCTGATGTGGGACTGGGGCGTCCTGGACTTCGCTGGCGGCACCGTGGTGCACATCAACGCCGGTGTGGCTGGCCTGGTAGCGTGCATCGTGCTCGGCAAGCGTAAAGGCTACCCGACCACCCCGATGGCCCCGCACAACCTGGGCTACACCCTGGTCGGCGCGGCAATGCTGTGGATCGGCTGGTTCGGCTTCAACGCCGGCTCCGCTGCTGCCGCCAACGGCACCGCTGGCATGGCCATGCTGGTGACCCAGGTCGCTACCGCTGCCGCTGCGCTGGGCTGGATGTTCGCCGAGTGGATCACCCACGGCAAACCAAGCGCACTGGGCATCGCCTCGGGTGTGGTTGCTGGCCTGGTTGCCATCACTCCGGCCGCTGGCACCGCTGGCCCGATGGGCGGCCTGGTAATCGGTCTGGTTTCCGGTGTGGTCTGCTTCTTCTGCGCCACCAGCCTGAAACGCAAACTGGGTTATGACGACTCGCTGGACGCCTTCGGTGTGCACGGTGTCGGCGGTATCGTCGGTGCGATCCTCACCGGCGTGTTCGCGGCTCCTGCCCTGGGTGGCTTCGGCACCGTGACCGACATCGCTGCACAGGTCTGGATCCAGGCCAAGGGCGTCGGCTTCACCGTGATCTACACCGCCATCGTCACCTACGTGATCCTGAAAGTGCTGGATGTAGTGATGGGCCTGCGTGTGAACGAAGAAGAAGAGTCGGTCGGCCTCGACCTGGCTCAACACAACGAGCGCGGCTACAACCTGTAACCCGCCGAGAAAAAACTTGCCCGGCTTGCCGGGCATTTTTTCGCCCGGAATTTGCCTTCCAGGCGACGCGCAAACGGTTTTTCGCCGCAGGTTCATCCCTGATGGAATGACTCTCGCTTTGTCGGTGGAAAACTTACAGTCTCCGGGGCGTTTTAGGCACTTTGCTTTTTCATCGGGCACGCTAGAATGCGCGCCGTGGGGTGATGATGGCCTGTTCACACACTTCATGGCCCTTTGCTAGGCTTGCTGATGAGCGAGCCGACAGGCAGGGACCCGTCCGGTGCATTTGAACCGGCAGCTCTTTATTTGGTCAGGCTCTGAAGGGCCTGCACGGCGTTCGCCAGATGTAGCGGCGGGCGCTGGTGATCACGGCTGATCCGTGGTCCGCGATTTTTCTCCCGCAGTCGTAAACCTCTACGGCGGCTGGTCTATAACTAATCTGCTTTTCGCAAGTCATGAGGTAGAACATGAGCGACGACGATCTGGAAAATGACGACCTCGAAGTAGGCGACGAAGACGAGGGCGATGAAGGCCTCGAAGCGGCTGGCGACGACGTAGCCGAAGACGCTGGCGACGATAGTCCGGCCCCTGCGGCCAAAGGCAAATCCAAGGCGGCGGTCTCGGTCGACGAGATGCCGAGCATGGAAGCCAAGCAGAAGGAGCGCGATGCGCTCGCCCGGGCCATGGAGGAATTCCTGGCGCGTGGTGGCAAGGTGCAGGAAGTCGAAGCCAACGTGGTTGCCGACCCGCCCAAGAAGCCCGACAACAAATACGGCAGCCGTCCTATCTGAGGTCGTCGTAACGAAAAGCCCGCCATCAACCAGCGGGCTTTTTTGTGTCTGCGACTTTAAGGGCGAAGGCGAACCCTGTGGGAGCGGGTTTACCCGCGATTGCCATGGTGAGTTCGCTACAGTAATCGCGGGTAAACCCGCTCCCACAGTGGTATTTGCAAAGGCTGATTTAGTCTCAGCGCCAGCGCGCGAGTACGTCTGGCAGCTGTGAGAGCCGCTGGATCTCCGCATCCGGCTTGCCCTCGGCCTCCCAGGTCTTGCCCTGCGGGTTGAACCACACCGCCCGCAGGCCGGCGCGCTGGGCGCCGGCGATATCGTCGCCGGGGTGGTCGCCGATATGCACGGCGGCGCTGGCGTCTGCTTCACCCTGGCGCAGGGCTTCGAGGAACGGCGCCGGGTCCGGCTTGCCGATGCCCAGGTCCTCGGCGCAGAGGGCGAACTTGAAGTAGTCGGCCAGGCCCAGGCGGCGTACATCGGCATTGCCGTTGGTGACCACGCCGAGGGTGTAGTGGCGACGCAGCAATTCCAGCACGGGCTGCACTTCCGGGAAGATCTCGATCTGGTGGCGGGCGTGGAGGAACACCTCGAAGCCTTCGTTGGCCAGCTCACGCGCGTGGTGCTCGCTGTAGCCGACATCTTCCAGGGCATGGAACAGCACGCGCCTGCGCAGGGCGCTGATACGGTGCTTGAGGCCGGGCTCGGCCTGCACCACGCGCTCGCGGATGGCGTAGAGGTGCTCCACCGGCACTGCGCCCAGGTCCGGCGCGTTGGCCGCCAGCCAGTCGCGCAGCACCGCTTCGGCGCTGACGATCACGGGGGCGGTGTCCCACAGGGTGTCGTCGAGGTCGAAGGTAATCAGCTGAATACTCATGAGTCGTCGCCTTTACTGCGTTTGGCACGAGGATGCGCGCTGTCATAGACCGCCGCAAGGTGCTGGAAATCGAGGTGGGTGTAGATCTGGGTGGTCTTGATATCGGCGTGGCCAAGCATCTCCTGCACGGCGCGCAAGTCCTGCGACGACTCCAGCAGGTGGCTGGCGAAGGAGTGCCGCAGCATGTGCGGATGCAGGTTCTGCCCAAGCTCCCGCTCACCAGCCGCCTTCACCCGCTTCTGGATGGCCCGTGGACCGAGGCGCTGGCCTTGCTGGCTGACGAACACGGCGTCGTCCCTGGGGTTGCTCAACCCGCGTAGCGGTAGCCATTGCTCCAGTGCTTCACGGGCCTTGCGTCCGACCGGCAGCACGCGGGTCTTGCTGCCCTTGCCGTGCACCTGCACCAGTCCGGCGGGAAGGTCGAGCTGCTCAAGGTCAAGGCCGGTCAGTTCGGACAGGCGCAGGCCGGAGGAATAGAAGAGTTCGAGAATGGCCTGGTCGCGGCGGGCAAGAAAGTCGTCCTCGACGCCGCCTTCCAGCAGTTGCAGGGCGCGGTCGGTGTCCAGGGTGCGGGGCAGGCGGCGTTCGCCTTTCGGCGCGGATAGACCGTTGGCCGGATCGTGCTCGCAGATGCCTTCGCGGTTCAGGTAGCGATAGAAGCCCCGTACCGCCGACAACAGCCGCGCCAGGCTGCGCGAGGACTGTCCCTGATGGTGACGGCGGGCGATGAACTGGCGCAGGTGCTGGATCTGCAGGGCCTTCCAGTCAGTGATCCCGACCGTCCCGCAGAACGCCAGGACGGTCTCCAGATCGCGACGGTAGGCCAGTTGGGTGTGCTCCGACATCTGCCGCTCGCTGCGCAGATGGGTGCAGAACGCCTCGAGCTGGCGTTCCACTCAGCGCACCGGGCGCAGGGTCTGGGTCAGGCGCGGCACGACGCGACCGAGTACTTCGGCGATGTAGCCGAGGAACAGGGTGCCGACGGTGCTCTTGTAGTGATGCGGATCGCGGCTGCCGATTGCCAGCACGCCATGCAGCCCCTGGTTTTCCAGGGCCGCCACCGCGCTGGAGCCGACTTCCTTGCGCTGTGCCTCGCCGAACAGGAAGTCCAGCTCATGCTCGCGCAGATTGCCGCTGACGGTCTTGCCGCTGCAGAGCAGCCCGCCGATGGCCTGCTGGGCTTCGCTGGTGCTGACCCAGCGTCCCACCGGCGCGGCGTTCTCGCCGAACAGCACGAGGCTGACGAAGGGTACCTGGAAGTCCTGGCGCAGGCGGTCTTCGACGGCCATGACCACGGTTTCCAGGTTGTCGGCGTCGAGCAGGTCGAGGATCAGTCGGCGGGTCTTTTCGAACAGGCGGTCGTTGTCGCGGGCGACATCCATCAGGTGCGAGAGGCGGTGGCGCATTTCGATATTGCGGTCGCGCAGCAGCTTGAGCTGGCGCTCCACCAGCGACACGCTGTCGCCACGCTGGTGGGGGATGAGCATGTCGAGCAACAGCTCGTCATGCTCGGCGAAGAAGGTGGGATGAGCGCGCAGATAGGCAACCACGGCGTCGGCCCCGACGTCGGGCGTGGAGCCCTCCACGAGGTTATCGTCGGGTTCCGCGGCTGGCGCCTGGGGCTGATCGGTCATGGCTGGCACTCACTCATAGACGAACCTGTCCTTCGTAGACCCGTACCGCCGGGCCGGTCATCATCACCGGCTTGCCCGGACCGCCCCACTCGATGGACAGGCGTCCGCCGGGCAGGTCGATAAGCAGTGGCGAATCCATCCAGCCCTGGCTGATGGCGGCCACCGCAGCGGCGCAAGCACCGGTACCGCAGGCCTGGGTTTCCCCGGCGCCGCGCTCCCACACGCGCAACTGGGCGCGGTGGCGGTCGATGACCTGGAGGAAACCGACGTTGACTCGCTGCGGGAAGCGCGGGTGATGCTCGATCTGTGGGCCGAGGTCGTGGACCGGGGCGTTGTTGACGTCATCCACGCGCAGCACGGCGTGCGGGTTGCCCATGGACACTGCGGCCAGTTCGACGGTCTGCCCGCCGACTTCCAGCGGATAGCTCAGGGCCTGGGCCGGTGCCTGGAACGGGATTTCCGCCGGGACCAGGCGTGGCGGGCCCATGTCGACGCAGATCTGCCCGTCGTTGCGCACGTCCAGCTCGATGATGCCGCCCTTGGTTTCCACGCGGATGCGCTTCTTCGCGGTCAGGCGCTTGTCGAGGACGAAGCGGGCGAAGCAGCGCGCGCCGTTGCCGCACTGTTCCACTTCGGAGCCGTCGGCGTTGAAGATCCGGTAGCGGAAATCCACTTCCGGATTGCTCGGCGCCTCGACGATCAGCAGTTGGTCGAAGCCCACGCCGGTATGGCGGTCGCCCCATTGCTTGGCGTGCTTGGGCAGGATATGCGCGTGCTGGCTGACCAGGTCGAGGACCATGAAGTCATTGCCCAGGCCGTGCATCTTGGTAAAACGCAAAAGCATCGTGTCACTCCGGCAGCAGGCTTTCGCCGGCGAACAGCTCGGCTACGGTCTCGCGGCGGCGCACTTCGAACGCCTGGTCGCCATCGACCAGCACTTCGGCGCTGCGGCCACGGGTGTTGTAGTTGGAGCTCATGACGAAACCATAGGCGCCCGCGGAGCGGACAGCCAGCAGGTCGCCTTCGGCCAGGTTCAGGGTGCGGTCCTTGGCGAGGAAGTCGCCGGTCTCGCAGATCGGTCCGACCACGTCGTAGGTGCGTGCTTCGCCGGCGCGGGGGTGCACGGCGCTGACGTCCATCCAGGCCTGGTACAGCGCCGGGCGGATAAGGTCGTTCATCGCCGCATCGACGATGGCGAAGTCCTTGTGCTCGGTGTGCTTGAGGTATTCCACGCGGGTCAGCAGGACCCCGGCGTTGGCCACGATATGCCGGCCCGGCTCGAACACCAGGGCCAGGTCGCGCTCGCCCAGGCGCTCGCGCACGGCCTTGATGTAGTCGCCGGCCAGCGGTGGCTGCTCATCGCGGTAGCGCACGCCGAGGCCGCCACCCAGGTCCAGGTGGTTGAGCAGGATGCCGCAATCGCCGAGGCGGTCGACCAGCATCAGGATGCGGTCGAGGGCGTCGAGGAAGGGTTCCAGGGAAGTCAGTTGCGAACCGATATGGCAGTCGACGCCGACCACGTCCAGGTTCGGCAACTGTGCGGCGCGGATGTAGACCTCTTCGGCATCGGCGATGGCGATGCCGAACTTGTTCTCTTTCAGGCCGGTGGAGATGTACGGGTGGGTGCCGGCATCGACGTCCGGGTTGACCCGCAGCGACACCGGGGCGCGTACGCCCAGTTCTGCTGCGACCTGCTGCAGGCGCTCCAGTTCGTCGGTGGACTCTACGTTGAAGCAGTGCACGCCGACTTCGAGGGCGCGGCGCATGTCCGCGCGGGTCTTGCCGACGCCGGAGAAGACCACGCGGTCGGCACGTCCGCCGGCTGCCAGGACGCGTTCCAGCTCGCCGCCGGAAACGATGTCGAAGCCGGCGCCGAGGCGCGCCAGGACATTCAGCACGCCCAGGTTGGAGTTGGCCTTGACCGCGAAGCAGACCAGGTGCGAAGTGCCTTGCAGGGCATCGGCGTAGCTACGGTACTGGGCTTCGATATGGGCCCGGGAGTACACGTAGGTCGGGGTGCCGAAACGTTCGGCGATCGCCGACAGGCCCACACCTTCCGCGAACAGCTCGCCGTCGCGGTAGTTGAAAGCGTCCATCGGAGTCCCTTACTGGTGCTGGTGCGATTGCGACTTCTTGCCGTCCTTGCTGTCGTCAGGAAGGTACAGTGGGCCTTTCTGGCCGCAGGCGGAGACAAGGCAGGCAACCGCGACGAGCGCCGCGAGGGAGGAAATCAGGCGCTTCATGGCGAAATCCTTTGATTTAAGCAGTATTGCGCCGGAGTATACCGAGCGCCCGGCGCCTTGCCTATGCAGCGCGCCAGCCGTCGGGCGGTGTGCACGGGGCGCGGCGTTTGTCTTTGCATTCGCGACGCGGCGCTCGTATCTTGCCCGGCTTGCGTGTTGAGCAGACATTTTTCGAGGTTCCTGCAATGAGTTTGAGCGAAGCGCGTTTTCACGATCTGGTAGACGCGACCCAACAGGCACTGGAAGACCTGTTCGATGAGAGCGACCTGGACCTGGACATGGAAAACTCGGCCGGCGTGCTGACCATCAAGTTCGACAACGGCGCCCAGTTGATCTTCAGTCGCCAGGAGCCGTTGCGCCAGCTGTGGCTGGCCGACCGTTCCGGCGGTTTCCATTTCGACTACGACGAAGAAAGCGGCAAGTGGGTCTGCGAGAAGACCGAGGAGTTGCTGGGCGAGATGCTGGAGCGCATCGTCTGGGAACGTGCCGGTGAAAAGCTCGATTTCGAAGAGATCTGAGATGAGCAGCGAGGTTCGGCCGCCCAAGCCGCTGTACAGCAACGTCAGCCCGGCGGTGAAGTCACCGTGCATCAGCACCTGCCGCCTGGACGAGGCGCGGGTGTGCATCGGTTGCTTCCGCCATGTTGAGCATATCCGCGAGTGGCGTTCGGCGGATGACCAGCGGCGGCGGGAGATCTGTGCCGAGGCCGGTGCGCGGCGGATGGCGGCTACCGGGTCCTGAGGTTTTTGCTGCTCCTGCTGGCCTCATCGCCGGCAACGCCGGCTCCCACAAGGACCGCGGTGCATGCAATCCCTGTGGGAGCCGGCGTTGCCGGCGATGAGGCCCTCAAGGCTTGTGAAATTACCCGGCTGTGGTAGTGTCAGCCTCACAACGGCCATCTGCCGAACATTCGAAAACCCCGCCCTTGGGCGGGGTTTTGCTTTATGCGATCTGCCAAAAGGAGCCTGAACGGATCATGAGCACCAAACCTTCCCTGACCCTCACCCGCCTGGACGTACAGCGTCTGGAACGCCTGCTCGACAGTCTCGACGAAAGCACGCCGGGCGTCCTGGCCCTGCAGGGCGAGCTGGATCGCGCTGGCCAGGTGGTCGGTCACGAGGAAGTCCCCGCCGGGGTGGTGACCATGAACTCCCGCGTGCACTGCCGCGAGGAAGCCAGCGGCAAGGATTATCACCTGACCCTGGTCTACCCCAAGGATGCAGGCGGCGAAGGCAACGTTTCGATCCTCGCGCCGATCGGCTGCGCCCTGCTCGGTCTGTCGGTGGGCGAGCAGATCGACTGGCCGGCACCCGGTGGCAAGACCCTCAAGCTCAAGCTGCTGGAGGTCGAGTACCAGCCGGAAGCGGCCGGTGATTTCGACCTCTGATCAGACCGCTGCCAGGGCCTGGTTGAGCAGGCTCTCCAGCTCCTGCTTGTAGCGCAGGTAGAGGATGCTCGAGCCCTGGCCATCGGCGAGCAGATCGGAAAGATCCAGGTCGGTGATGTAGCAGCGATAGCGCTGGGCATCACGACGCTGCTCGATGATTTCGCGGGCGACCACGGCATACAACTGGTCGCCGTGGTCCAGCTCGGAAAACTCCTTCTGGTTGCAGTACAGGGTGACGTGCATGGCGTTGTCCGCCGCCGCCTGGATGATCGCCTGGACTTCGTAGTAGGGCAGGTCCAGTGCCAGCTCCGGCGCCTGCCAAGGCTCGACCTGGCGGGCACGGCCGTTGCCTGACGGCAGTATCCGGTAGTACAGGGTGTCCAGCGGATGAGCCTGCTGCTCGTCCATCGGCAGCCGCGCATTGCGGCGAAACACCATCGATTGCAGGAAGCGCTGCAACGGCAGGAGCAGGCTGCTTTCGTCATGGAAGGGCAAGCGCTGCTGCCACAGGGCGTCGTGCTCATCCAGCACGTAGACGTCGGCCCAGTTGTCCTGCACCCGGTAGAACACCTGCACGCATTGCGGCTGGCCCAGCGGCAGGACCAGCGCCAGGTCGTGGTCTTCCAGCACATTGCCGTCCAGCGCCAGCGGACTGTAGCTGCTGCGCTCTTCTCTGAGGTACGCCAGCAGCTCGGCCTGGCTGTCCACCGACACCAGGCTGACCCCACCACTGAACAGCTCCAGCACATGGGTGTGCTGCTGCACCTGGATCAGGTAGCGGTGGTTCAGGCGCTGGTCGAACAGGGCCTGGGCGGTGATGAAGACTTCCTCGACCCGCTGGGCGATGGCCAGGGCGCGGTTATGGCAGAAGCTGCGTACCCGCAGGGTCGGCCGGTGCGGGTTTTCCGTGCCGTTGTGGTCGAGGCTGTTGAGGTAGTCGCGCAGGCAGCGCAGCAGGGCGTGTTCGCCGTCGTAGCGCAGCACCTGCACTTCGTTCCAGCTGTTGAGGGTGACCTGGTCGAGGGTCAGCACCAGATTTTCCCGGACCCCGGCATAGCTCAGCGAGTCGGTGCGCTCGGTGGTCATCAGGATGTTCAGGTCGCGGTGATGGCGTAGCGGATCGACGCCGACGTTGACCAGCAACAGCACCTCGTCGGCCACGCTCGGGCGCAACAGGCGCGCGTCGCTGACGGTATTCAGCGGCAGCATCACGCTCTGCTGCAGGCTGCCGATCAGGTTGAACAGCTCGTACTCGCTCAGGTCGCTGCTGCCCGGGTGCAGGGCCAGGCGCGTGGCGCTGTCGATCACGCCGTTGCGGTGGGCCCAGGCCAGCAGGTCGAGGAGATCGCGGCTGCGCTTGATCGGGGTGAAGTGCTCCCACTCGTGAACGCCGAGATTGCCGTTGTACAGGCCCCAGTGGGTCTGGCCCGGCTCCTTGCGGTCTGGCGAATTGACCAGGGTCAGAGTGTCTTCCGCCAGGTCCGGCGCTACCCCCGGGTTGACGAATTCGACCTTGCCGGCGCGGCGCTCGAAGGCGGCGTAGAGACGGCGACCGAGGATGTTCAGGTCGCGCTGGTCGATGCGTGCGGTGGCACCGAGATTGCGCGCGAACTGGTCGAGAAAGCGATAGCTGTGGTTCAGCTCGGCCACCAGCACGCGGCGCTCGGCGGCGACCTGACGCACCTTCCACTGGCTGCGGCTGTCGAGCAGGGCCAGCTGGCGCTCGTCCCAGCTCCATTCGTGGGCCAGGCGCTCCAGCAGCTCGCTCTGCCAGTTGGGTTTCTGCCGGGCCAACTGGCTGATCTTGCGGTTTACCTTGAGGTACAGGCTGCGTCGCACCAGTTCCAGGCGCTGGGTTTCGTTGCGGCGCTGCAGATATTGCTCGATGCGCCGGTAGACCATCATGTACGGGTCCAGCTCGTCGATATCGAGGACATTGGCGAACACCGCCTGCTTGAAGTGCAGGCTCAGGCAGCGCACGTCCGGATGTTCGCTGGCGTAGACCTCGGTCAGCAGCAGCTTGAGCACCGACTTGTAGGGCGACTCGATGCCCTTGAACAACTGCCACAATCCGGCGCCGACGAACTCGCCGGGCGGGATGTGCGCCAGGTTGCCGAGGTCGAGCACCTCGTCGCTGCGCACGAAGCGCTTGGACAGCAGGGTCTCGGTGTACTTGGTGTAGTTGCCTTCCTCGTAGACCGGCACCAGCCACCACAGCGGCGTGCGCCCGGCCAGCCAGATCGCGGTGCGGTAGAACTCGTCGAGCAGCAGGTAATGCTGGGTGGTGCCGCAGTCGTCGGAGCTGAGGCGGCTGTCGCGCTCGCCGCGCACGAATTGCCCTGGCTCGATCAGGAACAGATGGGCCTCGGCGCCTTGGGTGGCCGCCCAGCTTTCCAGCAACTGGCATTTCTTGCGCAGTTCGGCGACCGCCGCTTCGCCGAGATCGGCGGCGTGGCACACCCAGATATCCATGTCGCTCTGTTCCGCCTGGGCCAGGGTGCCCAGGCTGCCCATCAGGAACAGGCCGAGGATCGGCTGCTGCTGGTTTTCGCCGCGGCGCCCTTTATAGGCGAACGAACGCGTCAGGCGCTGGGCTTCTGCCAGGGCCAGCGGGCTTGGCTCGTAAGTGGAAACGCCGGCCGGGGTGTTGCCGGAGACATAGCCGGGCAGCAGCGGATGATTGACGTGGAAGAACAGCGGCAACAGGGTCAGCACCTGCTGCTGGCGGCTGGAAAGCCCTTCCATGGCGCGGCCCAGGCGGCCCTGGTTGAGGTCCAGGAAGCGCTTGCGCAGTTGATTGAGGACCTTGCGGTCGATGCCCTGGTCAAGGTCAGGGCGGATTTCGTGAGGAAAATTCATCGCAAGCTTAAACCGGCCGTCAGGAGGGCACGGGCGAGTTTAGCCGCAGTCGAAGCGAAGCGATAAGCGCTATTTGATTTTTGACGTCAGATTTCCAGCGCCGTCTGTCGGCGCCACCGAATCTGTCGTGGCAAGCCCGCGACCACAGTCGCGGGGCTCAGGGTTTGGCAGGGAAATCAGGCAGGCTCGGCGACGTTCAGGATGGTCAGCAGTTGTTGGGCCGCTTCGGCCGCATCATGGCCCAGTTGGGTCAGGTAGCCGCCATCGGGCTGGTCGATCAGCTTCTTTTCATAAAGGCGTTTCGCTGCGGCAATGGTCTGCGGCGCGGCGGTGGCATGGACCTTGAGTCCTTCCTGAGTGCTGTCCAGATTGAACAGCGCGAGAATTTCCAGTTCGGCAACCAACTCGGGGGTAAACGACATAGATACTCCGACTTCAAGAAAAGGAGGGCGGCACCTCTGCGGATGCCTGGTCTTGCAGTGTAGTCGCCTTGCTCTGAATTGCCTTATTCCTTCTCGGGCGGCAGTTCGGGCAGGGCGCGCAGTGCGGTCTCGTACCATTCGGTGTTGAACGGACGGTCCTCGTCGAGCATGGCGTCGATCTCGATCGCCAGCACGTGGGCCATCAGGTTGAGGATGTCCTCGCGCTCGTAACCCACCAGGGTCAGCTTGTTGAAGGCTGCCTTGGCCGCCGGCGGCTCGCCGCTTTCGATCTGGTTCTCGATGGCCTGGGTCAGGGTCGACTCGGCGAAGGCTTCTTCGTCATCGTGGTCGATATCGTGGTCGCTCATGGCGTGCTCCTTTGGACAAGGCAGCCAGTGTGCCACGGCCTTGCCGGCAATGCCGGGCTATCTGTCGCTCGCATGATGCTGGTCAGTCCCGGGCATTGGGGCTATAAAAGCCCGGCCAACCCCTTACGGCCTGGAGGCTGTTCCACATGCTCAAGCTTCATGGATTCGCGGTCAGCAACTACTACAACATGGTCAAACTGGCGCTGCTGGAAAAGGGCCTGACGTTCGAGGAAGTGCTGTTCTTTGGCGGCCAGGTCGAGGCGTCTCTGAAGATCAGCCCGCGCGGCAAGGTACCGGTGCTGGAGACCGAGCACGGCTTCCTCAGCGAGACGGCGGTGATCCTCGATTACCTGGAGCAGACCCAGGGCGGCAAGCCGCTGCTGCCGGCCGATCCGTTCGCCCGGGCCAAGGTCTGGGAACTGGCCAAGGAGATCGAGCTGTATATCGAACTGACCGCTCGTGCCCTGTACCCGCAGGCCTTCTTTGGCGCCGAGGTGCCTGAGGAGATCAAGACCAAGGCCTGGACCGAACTGCAGGCCGGCCTGGCTGCGATCAAGCGCGCAGGGGTATTCAGCCCTTACGTGGCGGGCGAGAGTCTGACCGTGGCGGATTTGTACTTTGCCTTCAGCGTCGATCTGGCGCGGGCCGTCGGCAAGAAGGTGTATGGCGTGGATGTGCTGGAGGATTTCCCGCAGGCCCAGGCGCTGCTGGAGCTGATCGGCCAGAATCCGCATGTGCTGGCGATCAATGAAGCCAAGGCGGCGCAGTTCCCGACCTTCCTGGAGAAGGTGGTCAAGGCGCGTAGCCAGTAATAAGGGTGCAGGACCCTGTGGGAGCTGGCTTGCCAGCGATAGCTATGGTGAATTCACTACAGTCATCGCTGGCAAGCCAGCTCCCACAAAGGGCCGCGTCAGCTTTGAGGGCTTAGCGGCTGGCCAGCAGGGCCTTGCCGCGAGCCACGGCGGCGCGCACCTGAGCCGGAGCAGTACCACCAATGTGGTCACGGGCGTTGACCGAGCCTTCCAGGGTCAGCACGGCGAACACGTCCTGCTCGATCTGGTCGCTGAACTGGCGCAGCTCGTCGAGGCTCATCTCGGCCAGGTCCTTGCCGGTGTCCACGCCGTATTTCACCGCATGGCCGACGATTTCGTGGCAGTCACGGAACGGCAGGCCACGGCGGACCAGGTAGTCGGCCAGGTCGGTAGCGGTGGAGAAGCCGCGCAGGGCCGCTTCGCGCATCACCGCGTGCCGTGGCTTGATCGCCGGGATCATGTCGGCGAAGGCACGCAGCGAGTCGCGCAGGGTGTCGGCGGCGTCGAACAGCGGTTCCTTGTCTTCCTGGTTGTCCTTGTTGTAGGCCAGCGGCTGGCCTTTCATCAGGGTCAGCAGGCCGGTCAGGGCGCCGAACACACGGCCGGTCTTGCCGCGCACCAGTTCCGGGACGTCCGGGTTCTTCTTCTGCGGCATGATCGAGCTGCCGGTGCAGAAGCGGTCGGGCAGGTCGATGAACTGGAACTGCGCGCTGGTCCACAGCACCAGCTCTTCGGAGAAGCGCGACAGGTGCATCATCGCCACGCTGGCGGCAGCGCAGAATTCGATGGCGAAGTCACGGTCGGAGACGCCGTCCAGCGAGTTGCCGGCCACGGCTTCGAAGCCCAGCAGCTGGCAGGTCAGCTCGCGGTCGATCGGGTAGGTGGTGCCGGCCAGGGCGGCGCTGCCCAAAGGCATGCGGTTGGTGCGCTTGCGGCAGTCGACCAGGCGCTCGTAGTCGCGGCTGAGCATTTCGAACCAGGCCAGCAGGTGATGACCGAAGGTCACTGGCTGGGCGGTCTGCAGGTGGGTGAAGCCTGGCATGACGGTTTCCGCCTCGCGCTCGGCTTGCTCCAGCAGGCCCTGCTGCAGGCGGGTGATCTCGGCCAGGATCAGGTCGATCTCGTCGCGCAGCCACAGGCGGATATCGGTGGCCACCTGGTCGTTGCGGCTGCGACCGGTGTGCAGCTTCTTGCCGGTGATGCCGATGCGGTCGGTCAGGCGTGCTTCGATGTTCATGTGCACGTCTTCGAGGTCGACGCGCCAGTCGAAGTTGCCGGCCTCGATCTCGCCCTGGATGGTCTTCAGGCCGTCGATGATGCTGTCGCGCTCGGCGTCGGTGAGCACGCCGACCTTCGCCAGCATGGTGGCGTGGGCGATCGAACCCATGATGTCGTGGCGGTACAGGCGCTGGTCGAAGGTGACGGAGGCGGTGAAGCGGGCGACGAAGGCGTCGACGGGCTCACTGAAGCGGCCGCCCCAGGACTGGTTGGTCTTGTCAGTGCTCATGGATTCGCTCGTTGAAGGCGTGAACGGGAAAAAAGTGCGGCAGATGATAACAGGGTTGCCGCCCCCGACGGGGCTCGGCGGTCGGCACAAATGCGGGTTTGTGTCGCGTTCGCAGGGGATATTCAACGATTGAACGGCAGTGTTGCGGCAACCGTCTACAGTTGGACAGAGGATCGGCATTGTTTGCTGTCGACCAGTGAATCTTTAGCCATCGTGCGAGTCTGAGCGTGGGTCGTGGTGACGGCCTGTTACCGCGATTGTCCACGTAAGCCTTGTGCGAGACTCACGCAGGAATCCAGCGCAATATGAATGTCCTGATCGTTGATGACGAATCCCAAGCCCGCGAACGCCTGAGCCGTCTGCTCGGCGACCTGGAGGGCTATACCGTGCTGGAGCCCAGCGCCACCAACGGCGAAGAGGCCCTGGCATTGATCGATAGCCACAAGCCCGACGTGGTCCTGCTCGATATCCGCATGCCCGGCGTGGACGGCCTGCAGGTCGCGGCCCGTCTGTGCGAGCGTGAAGCACCACCGGCGGTGGTGTTCTGCGCCAGCGAAGACGAATTCCCCCTGGAGGCGTTCAAGGACAGCACCCTCGGCTACGTGCTCAAGCCGGTACAGGGCGAAGACCTGCACGCCGCCCTGCGCAAGGCCGAGCGCCCCAACCGTGCGCAACTGGCCGCCCTGACCCGTCCGGGCGCGGAAAGCGGCAGCGCCCCGCGCAGCCACATCAGCGCGCGGACCCGCAAGGGCATCGAGCTGATACCGCTGGACCAGGTCATCTATTTCATCGCCGACCACAAGTACGTGACCCTGCGTCACGAGCATGGCGAGGTCCTTCTGGACGAGCCGCTCAAGGCCCTGGAAGACGAGTTTGGCGAGCGTTTCGTGCGCATCCACCGCAATGCCCTGGTGGCACGCGACCGTATCGAGCGCCTGCAGCGCACACCCCTCGGCCACTTCCAGCTGTTTCTCAAGGGCTTGAACGGTGATGCGCTGATCGTCAGCCGCCGGCACGTGGCCGGTGTGCGCAAAATGATGCAGCAGCTTTAGGGCGGGGATGGACGGGATCGCGACCAGGGATGGTCACTTCTTTGCTGACATGGGTCTGCAAGAGACTTTGATCTAGCTGTTATCATCCGGCGAATCACTCTCGTACGGATCGTTCCATGTCCACTCGCGAAATCCGCATTGCCACCCGCAAAAGCGCCCTTGCCCTGTGGCAGGCCGAATATGTCAAAGCCCGTCTGGAGCAGGCCCATCCCGGGCTGATCGTGACCTTGGTGCCGATGGTCAGCCGTGGCGACAAGCTGCTCGACTCGCCGCTGTCGAAAATCGGTGGCAAGGGCCTGTTCGTCAAGGAGCTGGAAACCGCGCTGCTCGAACAGGAAGCCGATATCGCCGTGCACTCGATGAAGGACGTGCCGATGGACTTCCCCGAAGGCCTGGGCCTGTTCTGCATCTGTGAGCGCGAAGACCCGCGCGACGCCTTCGTCTCCAATACCTTCGCCAATCTCGATGCCCTGCCGGCCGGGAGCATCGTCGGCACCTCCAGCCTGCGCCGCCAGGCCCAGTTGCTGGCGCGTCGTCCGGACCTGGAAATCCGCTTCCTGCGGGGCAACGTCAATACCCGCCTGGCCAAGCTCGATGCCGGCGAGTACGACGCCATCATCCTCGCTGCCGCCGGCCTGATCCGCCTCGGTTTCGAAGACCGCATCACCGACACCATCAGCGTCGACGACAGCCTGCCGGCGGGTGGTCAGGGTGCCGTCGGTATCGAATGCCGTAGCGCCGATCACGAAATCCACGCGCTGCTCGCGCCGCTGCACCATGCCGATACCGCCGACCGGGTCAGCGCGGAACGCGCGCTGAACAAGCACCTCAACGGTGGCTGCCAGGTGCCGATCGCCTGCTACGCGGTACTTGAAGGCGACCAGCTCTGGTTGCGCGGTCTGGTCGGCGAGCCGGCTGGCGGCGCCCTGCTCAATGCCGAGGCCCGCGCTCCCCGTGCACAAGCGGAAACCCTGGGCGTGCAAGTGGCCGAAGCGCTGCTGGCCCAGGGTGCGGGCGATATCCTCAAGGCGGTCTATGGCGAGGCCGGTCACCCGTGACCGGCTGGCGGCTGCTGCTGACCCGTCCGGACGAGGACTGCGCGGCGCTGGCCGCGACCCTCGCCACGAACGGCATCTACGGCAGCTGCATGCCCTTGCTGGATATCCAGCCACTGGCGGTTTCGGAGATGCATCGGGCGCTGGCGCGCAATCTCGATCGCTACCGGGCGGTTATCGTGGTCAGCAAGCCAGCCGCCCGATTCGGCCTGCAGCTGCTTGCCGAGCATTGGCCGACCCTGCCGGCGCTGGCCTGGTTCACGGTGGGCGCGGCGACTGCAGCGGTGCTCCAGGAGGCCGGTCTCGACGTTCATTTCCCTGATCACGGTGATGACAGCGAAGCCCTGCTGCGCCTGCCGGCCTTGCAGGCGGCGCTGGCCTGCGAAGCGCCGCAGGTATTGATCATCCGCGGCGAGGAGGGGCGCGAGTTGCTGGCCGGGCAGTTGACGGCGCTGGGGGCGGCTGTCGACTATCTGCCGCTGTACCGTCGTGGTCTCCCGGACTACCCTGCCAAAGCCCTGGCACAGCGCATCGAGGCGGAACGCCTGAACGGCCTGGTGGTCAGCAGTGGGCAGGGTTTCGAACACTTGCGCACCCTTGCTGCGCAGGATTGGCCGCGCCTGGCGCGGTTGCCCTTGTTCGTGCCGAGCCCGCGGGTGGCGCAAATCGCCCTCGCGGCCGGCGCGCAGAATGTGGTGGATTGCCGTGGCGCCAGTGCCGCGGCCTTGCTGGCGGCGTTGCAGGAAACCCCTGCACCCGCTTCCTGAGGCGCTAAGCTGAGGCGACGCGCCTGAAAACAAAGGATGGATACGTGAGCGAAACAGCCTTGCCCAACGAAGAACAGCAAACGACGTCCGAGGCTCCGGCGACTCCTGCGCCCGCGTCCTCAGGGCGTTCCGGCAACGGTCTGGCGATCCTCGCCCTGCTGCTCGGCGCCGCAGGTGTCGCCGCGGGTGGCTGGGGACTGTGGCAGGTACGGCACCTGCAGCAGGTCAATCAGGACCAGGTCGAGCAGGTCCGTCAGCTCAACGAGCAAAGCGAAGCCCTGCAGGCCCGCGAACAGCAGCTTTCGGCCCAGCTCGGCAGCCTGCCTCCGGCCAGCGAGCTGGAAGACCGCCGCCGTCTGGTGGCGCAATTGCAGGGCGACCAGCAACGCCTGAGCCAGCGCCTGGAAACCGTGCTCGGGGCCAGCCGCAAGGACTGGCGCCTGGCCGAGGCCGAGCACTTGCTGCGCCTGGCCAGCCTGCGCCTGTCCGCCTTGCAGGACATCGCCAGCGCCCGGGCCCTGGTCGAAGGCGCCGACCAGATCCTGCGCGAGCAGAGCGATCCCGCTTCCTTCGCTGCCCGTGAGCAACTGGCTCGCAGCCTTGCCGCGTTGAACAGCGTGCAGCAGCCAGACCGCACCGGGCTGTTCCTCAAGCTTGCCGCCCTGCGCGAGCAGGTGGTCCAGCTCAATGTGCTGGCGCCGGAATTCAAGAACGACGGTGAATCCCTGTTCGGCCTGACCGCCGATGGCGACGGCGCCAGCCGCTGGTCGCAGTGGTGGGCGGAGATCTCGCGCTACTTCCGGATCGACTTCAACGCCGATGACAACATTCGCCCGCTGCTCGCCGGCCAGGCCCTGGCCCAGGTCCGCCTGGCCCTGAGCCTGGCGCTGGAGCAGGCGCAGTGGGCAGCGCTCAATGGCGAGGCCAAGGTCTACGGCCAGGCCCTGGACGAGGCGCGCAGCGTGCTGCTGGGCAACTTCAACAAGGACAACGAGCAGAGCCGGCTGATGCTCGACCAGCTCAATGCCCTGGTCAAGGAACCGGTAACCGTGGTCACGCCCGACCTGGCCGAAAGCCTCAGCGCCGTGCAGGCCTATCTTGAGCGCCGACACCTGCCGGCCGAGGAAGCGGCATTGCGTCAGCCTGGCGAGAAGGCCGGGGAGGCGACGCCATGAAGCGCGCCTATATCCTGATCGTCGTTGCGATCGTGGTTGCGACGCTGCTGGGTATCGCCGTGGCCAAGCACAGCGGCTACGTGCTGATCGCCTATGACAGCTTCCGCTACGAGTCGAGCCTGTGGGCGACCTTGGCGCTGCTGGCCGCCGTGGTCTTCCTGCTGTGGCTGCTCAAGTTGCTGCTTGGCCTGGTGTTGACCTCCACCGGCGTGGTCAACCCATGGTCGCGGCGCAACCGTAGCCGGCGTACTCGCCTGGCCATCGAGCAGGGTCAGCTGGATCTCGCCGAAGGCCGCTGGGCCAGTGCCCAGCGTCATCTGCACCGGGCTGCCGAGGCCGAGCGCCAGCCACTTCTGTATTACCTTGGCGCCGCCCGCGCGGCCAACGAACTGGGGCGCAGCGAAGACAGCGACAACCTCCTGGAGCGCGCGCTGGAGCGTCAGCCCCAGGCCGAACTGGCGATCGCCCTGACCCACGCGCAATTGCAGGTTGACCGCGGCGATACCGATGCGGCACTGGAAACCCTCCAGGCCATGCATGAGCGCCATCCGCACAACGCCCAGGTACTGCGGCAGTTGCAGCGTCTCTACCAGCAGCGTGGCGACTGGCCGGCGCTGATCCGCCTGATGCCGGAACTGCGCAAGGACAAGGTGCTGTCGGGCAAGGAGCTGGCGGAGCTGGAGCGGCGTGCCTGGGGGCAGAACCTGTCCCTGGCGGTGCAGCGCGAGGGCGACGGCCAGGCTGCGCGGCAATCCCTTGAACGTGCCTGGCAGCAGCTCACCAATGCCCAGTGGCAGGAGCCGCAACTGGTGCTGGCCTATGCCGAGCAGCTTCGTCAACTGGGTGCGGAAAACGAGGCGGAGGAAATCCTTCGCACTGCCCTCAAGCGTGAATATGAGACTCACCTGGCGCGCTTGTACGGCCTGGTGCGTGGCAGCGACCCGGCGAAGCAACTGCAGACCGCCGAAGGCTGGCTCAAGACCCATCCCGACGATCCGGGCCTGCTGCTGACCCTCGGGCGCCTGAGCCTGCAAAACCGGCTGTGGGGCAAGGCCCGGGATTATTTCGAAGGCAGCCTGCGCCTGCAGCGCAACCCGGAAGCCTGCGCCGAACTGGCCCGCCTGCTGGCTGGGCTGGGCGAGAACGAGCGGAGCAATGCATTGTTCCAGGAGGGCCTCGGCCTGCTCGACGAACGCTTGCTCGCCCTGCCGTTGCCAGACCCGGTTCGAGCCTGACGTTGCACCACGGGCTGATCGCAAGGATCAGTCCGTGGCAGGCCTTGGTAAAAAATCTTGGTTGGTTTAGGGATTTTTCCTACGTAGTTCGGCGAAGTTTCCAATAAAAATCAGAGACTTGTCCCTTTGGTTGCTTCTTGAAACAACGAGGCGCTTTCCTCTAACGTTGCCAAATGTCTTTTCTGCCCTGGTCCTGCCATGCCATTGGCCTGTCTGCGCTCCTTTTTCTTCCCGGCTTTCCTGGTGTCCTTCCTGGTTCTGTCTGGTGCTTTCTATCTCGAGTTCGGCCTGGGGCTGGTCGCCTGCCCGTTGTGCCTGGGCCAACGCTTGCTGCTGGGCGCCTTCTCGCTGACCTGCCTGGGGGCGATGCTGCACATGCCCGGGCGGGCTGCTGTGCGCACCTACCTGTGGCTGTGTTTCGGCCTGGCCTTGGCCGGTGGTGCGCTGGCAGCACGGCAGGTCTGGCTGCAAGGGGTGTTTCCTGATCCCGAGACACCTTGCGTGCAAAGCCTGGCCTACCTCATCGAGCAGGGCACGCTGCTCGAATGGCTGCACGGCCTGTTGCTGGGATCGGCTGAGTGCGTGCCGATCAACTGGAGCTTCTTCAGCTTGAGCGTGCCGGAGTGGAGTCTGCTGGCGTTCGTCGGGCTGGCGCTGATGGTGCTGCTTCGCCTGCTTGCCAAACGCCGGCTGAACCTGGCTGATTCGCCGGGGTCCTGAAAGGAGCTTGTTGCCGTTTCAAACGACCGGCGGCGTTGGGTCGCAGGATTAAACACTTGTATGAAACTAGTCGCCTGCGTACCTTGAAGCCAAGGGCGTGCGGGAATAATCTCCCCTGCACGCATACCGAAAACACTGCTGCTCAATGCCGTTCTGCCGTTGTTTCCTTTTCCATCGCGACTTGCGATATCGGGGGGCGCAGGGGGCACGACCCTTAAGGGATGAGACCGCCATGTTAGATAGTTGTCAGAATGCTGAGGAACGCTGGGGTGGGGTTCACAAGCTCATTGACCGCTGGCTGCAAGAGCGTCAGGAACTGGTCACTGCGTTCCGCGAATTGCGCGATGCCAAGCCGGCATTCGCCGACAAATCACTCCACGGCCGCTTCTGTGAAATCCTCGTGGATTATGTTTCGACCTGGCATTTCGAGATCTGGGAGCAACTGATCAGCGAAGCCAAGGCGTTCGGTGACGATAGCGGCGTGCTCAAGGCGCAGGGGATCGATGAGTTCATCCGGCTCAGCACCGAGCAGGTGTTGCAGTTCAATGATCACTGCACCAAGGGCGAATGCACGGACCCCGAGCATTTCTCCGAAGAGTTGAAGAAGCTCGGCAGCAAGTTGCGCGAGCGCTTCGAACTTGAAGACGGCCTGGTCGAAGCGCTGCATACGGCGCACAAGGAAAACGCTGCGGCTGTTGTCTGAGGCCACGCTTGAAAGGTTGCCGGCTGTTCAGTCGGCAACGTCGAGCAATTCGATCTCGAACACCAAAGGTGTGTAAGGGGCGATCAGGTCACCTGCACCATCGGCGCCATAGGCCTGCTCCGACGGAATCACCAGGCGGTACTTCGAGCCCGTCGCCATCTCCGGCAGTGCTGCCTGCCAACCCGCGATCACGCTATCCAGGTTGAACCACTGGGGTTGATCGTTCTGGTCGAACACCGTGCCATCCGGCAATTTCCCCACATAACGAACCTTCACCTTGCCGCCTGCCTTGGGCCTGGCACCCGAGCCCTGTTGCAGTACGCTCATCAGCACGCCATCGCTCAGTTCACGCACGCCGGCGCGGCCGCGCTCGTTGGCAATGAAGCGTCGCTCGGCGGCCAGAGCCTGTTCGACATGGGACTGCGCGGCGGCGTCATTGGCTTGCTGGTCATGCTGGGCGAGCACCGCATCGATGCGCTCCTGGGACAGGGCGAGCGGTTTGTTCTGATAGGCCTGCTGCAGTCCTTCGATCAGTGCCTGGAGTTGCAGGCCGGGGACCTCTGCACGCAGGCGTTCGCCAAGGCTGGCGCCGAGGCTGTAGGCAAGGTCGTGATCCGAGGGCGCGGCAGTTTGCTCCGCATGAACCGGGGGCAGCAGGAAGAATAATGACAGCAGCAAGTAGCGCGGCACGGGCTGGCTCCGAAGATGAAAGAGGAGAGTTGCAGCGGATCGATTATGCCTGTTCACCGATGGCAAGTTAGTTAATTGTCTGCAATCTGTAACACAGCATCTACACTTGCCCGAAGCGGCAGCTTCAACAACTTTGCCCAGGCATGCAACGCGGCGACTTCTTTACTGTCAACATGCCCTAGCGGCGATAGCAGCACAGGTCTAGTATGAGCCGCAATTTCGTCAGCCAGGAGGAAAGCCATGTCGGCCAATAAGAAGCCAGTCAACACGCCGTTGCACCTGCTGCAACAACTCTCGGGCAGCTTGCTCGAGCATTTGGAAAATGCCTGCTCGCAAGCGCTGGCCGATGCGGAAAAACTGCTCGCCAAGTTGGAAAAACAACGTGGCAAGGCTCAAGAGAAATTGCACAAGTCCCGTCTGAAACTTCAGGATGTCGCGGCCACTGGTAAAGCCAAGGCACAGGACAAGGCCAAAAGTGCAGTTGGCGAATTGGAGGCTTTGCTCGATTCGTTGAAAGATCGTCAGACCCAGACCCGTACTTATATCGCGCAACTGAAACGCGATGCCCAGGAAAGTCTGAAGATTGCCCAGGGTGTTGGCAAAGTTCGCGAGGCTGCCGCCAAGGCCCTGTCCACCCGCACTCCGGCAAAACCTGCGGCTGCCAAACCGGCTGCTGCTGCCAAGGCCCCGGCGAAAGCTGCTGCCAAACCTGCCGCGAAAGCCCCTGCTGCCAAGGCCCCAGCCAAACCAGCTGCGAAAGCCGCTGCTGCCAAGGCTCCGGCCAAACCTGCTGCGAAAGTCGCTGCTGCCAAGGCCCCGGCCAAGCCTGCTGCGAAAGCCACCGCTGCCAAGGCTCCAGCCAAACCTGCTGCAAAAGCTGCTGCTGCCAAAGCCCCAGCCAAGCCCGCCGCGAAACCTGTCGCTGCTGCTAAAGCACCTGCCAAGACTGCTGCCAAGCCCGCCGCCAAACCTGCTGCTGCCAAGGCCCCAGCCAAGCCAGCCGCCAAGCCGGTAGCTGCCAAACCAGCCGCCAAGCCTGCTGCTAAAACTGCCGCTGCCAAGCCTGCTGCTGCTGCGAAAGCACCGGCCAAGCCAGTTGCGGCCAAGACCCCGGCCAAACCGGCCGCCAAGCCAGCCGCCGCCAAGTCAGCCGCTAAACCCGCAGCTGCCAAGCCGGTTGCCGCCAAACCCGCCGCAGCCAAACCGGCAGCCAAACCTGCCGTAGCCAAGGCCCCAGCCAAGCCTGCTGCTGCGAAGGCCCCGGCAAAACCTGCCGCTGCCAAGCCCGCCGCCAAACCTGCCCCAGCCAAGCCTGCTGCTCCAGCGGCCACGGCTACCCCGGCACCAGCACCGGCAGCGTCGCCAGCAGCATCCGCACCCGCAGCACCTGCTGCAGCCACCCCAAGCACTCAGTCGCCGTCTTCGGCATCCTGAGTCGCTCCCGCCGCGACGCGCAGCACTTCCAGCGCGTCGTGATTGCGGGAAGCGGCTGGCGCAAGTCGTGTCAGCCAGCTTTCCGGCGCAACTTCACTGCCGTCCTGCCAGCCCAGGCAGACCTCCTGCAAGCGTTGCAATTGCACACGCTCGGCATCCAGCTCCAGTGCCTTGACCCGTTCGCGCAGGGCCGCCAATTGCGGATCCTTGGTCGCCTCCCCACGCCATTGCTGGCGCAGTGCCCGCAAGGGTTGCACCACTTGGGTTTGCCAAGGGGCCGCCAACTGTCGCAGGCGTTCGATATGGGTGTCGTCGACTTCCACGCGCCGCTGTTCGAGCCAGGCCGCGCATAGCATCAGGCAGACATCCGCGCCCAGTGCCTGCAATTCCAGGCAAGCTGTTTCCACGTCGGGACGGGCATAGAGCCCGATGGCGAAATCCCACAGGTCGGTAGGCATATTCCTGCTCGCGCCAGTTGCCGACGAAGCTGGTAGACTCCGCCGCCATTATGATCAGACTTTCGAACCTCACTTTACAGCGTGGTCCGCAACGCCTGCTAGAAGGCGCCGAGCTGACCCTGCACGCCGGCCAGAAAGCCGGCTTGATCGGTGCCAACGGTGCCGGTAAATCCAGCCTTTTCGCCCTGCTGCGCGGCGAACTTACTCCGGACTCGGGCAACTGCCAGTTGCCCGGTGACTGGCGCATCGCCCATATGCGCCAGGAGGTCGATACCCTCGATCGCCTGGCTGTGGACTACGTGCTCGATGGCGATGTCCGCCTGCGCAAGGTCCAGGACGAGCTGGCCGCCGCCGAAGCCGCCCATGACAACGCCGCCCTGGCGCGCCTGCATGTCGAACTCGACAGTGCCGACGGCTACACCGCCGACGCCCGCGCGCGCAAGCTGCTGGCCGGCCTGGGCTTCAGCAACGAGCAGATGGACCGCCGCGTCGGTGACTTCTCCGGTGGCTGGCGGATGCGTCTGAACCTGGCGCAGGCGCTGATGTGCCCGTCCGACCTGCTGCTGCTCGACGAACCGACCAACCACCTCGACCTCGATGCGATCCTCTGGCTCGAGGACTGGCTCAAGGGCTATCCCGGCACGCTGCTGCTGATTTCCCACGACCGCGATTTCCTCGATGCGGTGGTCGATCACGTGGCCCATGTCGAACAGTGCAAGCTGACCCTTTACCGCGGTGGCTACACCGCCTTCGAGCGGGCCCGGGCCGAGCGCCTCGCGCAGCAGCAACAGGCCTACGAGAAGCAGCAGGCCCAGCGCGCGCACATGGAAAAGTACATCGCCCGGTTCAAGGCCCAGGCGACCAAGGCCCGTCAGGCGCAGAGCCGGATCAAGGCCCTGGAGCGCATGGAGGAGCTGACTGCTGCCCATGTCGATTCGCCGTTCGACTTCGTCTTCCGTGAGTCGCAAAAGATCTCCAGCCCGTTGCTCGATCTGTCCGAAGCCCGCTTGGGCTACGGCGAGAAAACCGTGCTGGAAAAAGTCAAGCTGCAACTGGTACCCGGTGCCCGTATCGGCCTGCTCGGCCCCAACGGCGCGGGTAAATCGACCCTGATCAAAAACCTCTCCGGTGAGCTGCAGCCGCTGGCGGGCCGCCTGGTTCGTGGCGAGAACACCGCCGTTGGCTACTTCGCCCAGCACCAGCTCGACTCGCTGGACAGCAAGGCCAGCCCGTTGCTGCACCTGCAGCGCCTGGCGCCCACCGAGCGCGAGCAGACCCTGCGCGATTTCCTCGGCGGTTTCGACTTCCGTGGCGATCGCTGCGACGAGCCGGTGGTGAATTTCTCCGGTGGCGAAAAGGCTCGCCTGGCCCTGGCGCTGATCGCCTGGGAACGGCCGAACCTGCTGCTGCTCGACGAACCGACCAACCACCTCGACCTGGAAATGCGCCTGGCGCTGACCATGGCCCTGCAGGAATTCAGCGGCGCCGTGGTAGTGGTGTCCCACGATCGTCACCTGCTCAAGAGCACCACTGACGAGTTCCTGCTGGTTGCCGACGGCAAGGTCGAAGCCTTCGACGGCGACCTGGATGACTACGCCCGCTGGCTGGTCGACTATCGCCAGCGCAACGCGCCGGTGAGCAACAGCCCGGTCAATCCGGACAAGACCGACAAGAAGGCCCAGCGACAGGCTGCCGCGGCCCTGCGCCAGCAGCTGGCACCGCACAAGCGCCAGGCCGAAAAGCTCGAGGCCGAGTTGGGCAAGCTGCATGGGGACCTCGCCAAGGTCGAGGCCAGCCTCGGCGACAGCGGCGTCTACGAAGCCGCGCGCAAGGATGAACTGCGCGACCTGCTAGCCCGTCAGGCCCAGTTGAAAGGTCGTGAAGCAGAACTGGAAGAAGCCTGGATGGAAGCGCTGGAAGTGCTGGAGACCATGCAGGCGGAGCTGGAGGCGTTGTCCTGATGGAGTCGTTGCGGCAGATGGTGCCGGTGGAGTTGATCGGGCCCTTCTGGATGGGGTTGCAGATACTGCTGATCCTGGTGGTGGCCTTCGTCTTGCAACGCGTGGTGGCGCGCAGCCTGAAGTCGCTCGGTGAGCGCTACCCGCTGCCGCCGCAACTGATGATGCCGCTGCGCGGTGGCCTGCGCTGGCTGATCATGGGCAGCGCGCTGCTGTTCGTGCTGGAGCGCCTGGGGGTTTCCGCCACTGTGCTGTGGACCGCCTTGTCGGGCTTCGTCGCGGTCGCTGCCGTGGCCTTCTTCGCCATCTGGAGCGTGCTCTCCAACCTGCTCTGCGCGGTGCTGATCTTTACTGTTGGACCGTTCCGCATCGGTGATGTGGTGGAACTGGTCGACACCACCGACAAGCCTGGCATCAAGGGGCGGGTCACGGCGATCAACCTGCTGTTCACCACCCTGGTGGAGATGCCTGAAACCGGTGGTGCATTGGTGCAGGTGCCGAACAGCCAGTTCTTCCAGAAATCCGTGCGCCGCTGGCGGGGCAACGATGGGCTGCCGCTGGTGGGTGAGGACAGGTCCATCGGCAAGTAGCCCGGCGGCCGAAAACTTTTGTGGTGATTTTCTCTCAGGCGGATTAGCGTTGAGCCCTTGAACCGATTTTTTGGCCGAGGTGTGAGATGTCGCTGGAAACGTGGTTGGCCTTTTTCGCCGCCTGTTGGGTAATCAGTCTGTCGCCGGGCGCCGGGGCCATCGCCTCGATGTCCTGTGGTTTGCAATATGGCTTCTGGCGCGGCTACTGGAATGCCCTGGGCCTGCAACTGGGCCTGATCCTGCAGATCGCGATCATTGCCGCAGGTGTCGGTGCAATCCTCGCTGCCTCCGCCACGGCGTTCCAGATCATCAAATGGTTCGGTGTCGCCTACCTGGTCTACCTGGCGGTGAAGCAATGGCGAGCCTTGCCTTCGGACCTTTCCGACGAATCCGCCGTGCGCCCGATCGGCAAGCCGTTGAGCCTGGTGTTCCGCGGATTCCTGGTCAATGTCAGCAACCCCAAGGCACTGGTGTTCATGCTGGCGGTGCTGCCGCAGTTCATCAATCCACATGAAGCGCTGCTGCCACAGTACGTGGCGATCACCGTGACCATGATCAGCGTCGACCTGCTGGTGATGGCGGGCTATACCGGCCTGGCGGCCAAGGTGCTGCGTCTGCTGCGTACGCCGAAGCAGCAGCGGCGCATGAACCGTACTTTCGCTGGACTGTTCCTCGGTGCGGCGACCTTGTTGGCCACCATTCGGCGGGCGCCGGTCTGAGATAGTACCGGCCCTATCGCCGGCAAGCCGGCTCCCACAGGTTCACCACCAGCCTCAAGGTGGTGCTGAACCTGTGGGAGCCAGGCGATGGACTCAGCGCAGGATCTGCGCCGGCTCATCCGGCGGCAGGTTATTGCGCGGGGCATGACCCCCATGCCCCGGAACCCCGCCACCCAGTTGCTCGGCCATCTGCCGGGCGACATCGATGCCCAGTTCCTTCGACACTTCCCTCACCACCCGCGGCCGGTTCAGGCTGACCTTGATGTCCCGCGAGCCCACCAGCTTGGTGTCCTGCCCTTCACCCATGGCGGTGAACGCCGAGGTGATTTCATAGGTGCGGGTGTTGATCAGGCTGAAGTCCGCCACCAGGGTCAGGCCCAGCACCGCCGAGTAGCTGCTGGTGTGGTCCAGGGCGTTGATGTCGCGTTGGAAGTCGATGTCCGAGAGGGTGCCGAACAGCACGTAGTCGGCGCCCTTGAAGTCGCCGGCCTTGATGCGCTTGATGATGTCGTAGACATCGGTCTTGGCACCGGTGATGTAGGGCGTGCCCTGGACCAGCTGGAACATCCCGGACTTGAGGATCTCGCCCTTGATGTCACCGCTGAACTTGCGCAGTTCAGTCTGCTCGATGTAGCTCTCGCTGCTCTCGAACTCGTTGTAGCTCGACGAACTGTTGGCGTGGTACAGGCTCGCCGACGCGTTGTTCTGCGCCGAGACGATGTGAATGTACTGCTCCACACGCTCCTGGTAAGCCAGGTCGGTGACCGCCACTTTTGGGGCTGCCTGCGCGCCGAAGGCGCAGGCGAGACCGAGAATGCCCATCCATGCGCGCATCGCTTAACGCTCCGTAGTCTTGCGGATTTCTTTTTCGTCCATCCATTCGGCCAGGCCGCTTTCGACGTCGATCAACTGCAGGCTGAACTTGTAGAACACGTCCTTGTAGTCGCTGCTGCGCTTGACGATGGAGCTGATCGAGCCTTCCAGGCGGTACTTGGCAGCGATCATGTTGCCGGTCTTGGCGACGGTGCTCTTCTTGTACAGGCCGCTCTGGTTCTGCAGCTTGAGCTGGTCGACCTGGCTGTCCATCTGGTTGTTGTCGCTGGCGAAGCGGGCGGTGCCGGACTTCATCAGCTGGGTCTTGATCGAGGTGGTGATCTCGCGGGTATCGATGTACTCGCTGGTCTTGTTCTTCACGTCGTAGACCTGCACCACCGGACGGCCTTGCAGCACGCCGGACTGGGCCAGGGAGCGGGTCATGCTCTCGGCGATCATCTGCAGGTCGGTGGAACCGAACTCGTTGGTCACCAGTTCGACGGCCTTGCTGTCGCCGTAGCTGATGTTCTTGCCGCCCAGTACCGGGGATGGCGAGGAGCAGCCGGCCAGGGCAACGACGGCGGCGAGCAGGGAGAGTTGGACGAACTTCATGGAAAACTCCTGGAAAGAATTACTGGGACTGGACTTCGAGACGGAAATCGGTGGCCTGCGGCACCGGTGCGATAGCTGGCAGCACGGTGGACTGCGAGCCATACAGGCTCAGGGTCTTCCAGCTCTCCTCGTCGGCTACCGGGAAACCGTCGTTGCCCAGCCAGGCAAAGCGATAGAACAGGGTCTTGTTGCTGCTGCTGGTGTTGTTCAGGGCCACCTTGACGGTGAGGAAGCCGTTCTCGCGGGCGACCCGCATCGGTCCGGTCTCGATGTTCTTCAGCTTGCCCATGACCACTACCTTGCTGGCGGCGCTGCCCGGCGCGGGTGGTGGTGGCGTGGCGCAGCCGGCGAGGAGCGCGGCGGCGAGGGCGAGGGTCAGTTTGAAACGCATGACGAGTCCTTCGTTTACTTGAGGCTGGCGACGGCGGCTGCCGGCGCGGGAGGATTCACGAGGTGGGCGGCCTGGCCGGCGGTGTAGACCTGGTTGCCGACCACGCGCAGGGCAACGACCTGGTACGGGCGGTCGACCTTCACGGAGATCTTGCTGCCGCCCAGGCCCGAGGGCAGGCTCAGCTGGTGCTCGCCCTGGCTCAGGCGCAGGCGGGTGACCAGGGTTTCGTTGGGCAGGGTGCGCCAGGTACGGGTATCGGCACCCTCGGTGACTGCCGAGGCGATGCCCATGACCAGGCCGGCCATCGGGTTGACGTCGTTGATCTGCTTTTGCGCCACGCCGCGGGTGACGGCCCGTACCGTCGTGCGCAGGATGATGCCGGGCATGTCGTCGCGCAGGGCGCGGCGGGACATGGCCGAGGTGCTGTTGAGGGCGGTGAGGTTCAGCGCCTTGTCGTCCAGGTTGATCTGGCCGATGTGCGCGGTGGAGGTGTCCTCACGGATGATCGGGAACGACAGCGGGGTGATCACCAGGTTGCCGCTGATCACCAGCGGCAGGGGAATGCGGATCGAGTCACGGGCCGGGGCCAGGCCGCTCTGCACCACGATCAGCACGTCGCTGTCCTTGCTCTTGTCCTTGCCGGCGCTCTTGTCGAGGTCGAGCAGTGCCTGTTCCAGCAGCGGGGTATTGGGCAGCAGCTCGGCGGCCTTGCGGTAGCCCGGTGCGGCCAGGCCCTGTTCGCCGAGGGCCTCGTAGACGTAGCCGGACAGGTAGTGGCTGAAGGCGCTCTGGTAGCTGTTCTTGAGGTTGATGACCTCGGGCGCGTCGAGGGCGGCCACCGGGTAGCCCTGGAGGTCCTTGTACTCGGTCTTGACCCCTTCCTTCCCGGCTTCTTCTTCGCGCTTGAGGTATTCCTTGTCGCGCAGCTCGGCGATCACTGCCTCGCGTTCGTGGGTCTTCTTGATCTCGGTACGGGCGCCGTCGAAGTCGTTCTGGGCCAGCAGGTTGAGGGCCATCTGCGTGGTCAGCATGACTTTCTCGTAGTCATAACCTTCGTAGCGGCGCACCTTGTCGTTGACCAGGTAGCTGCCGAACTGGCTGAGGTACTTCTCGGTGTCGAGCTTGACCGACTCTTCCCACTTGAAAACCATGCCGTCGGCTTCGCGCCAGGCGGTCTGGCTACCGCTCAGGTCGCCCTTGGAGCGCAGCAGCTCGCCCTTTTCGAACCAGTAGAGGAGGTCCTTGTCCTCGCCCTTGTTGTTCTTTTCCAGCACGGCGAGCGCGGCGTCGACGTTACCGGTAGTCAGGTGCTGGTTGGTTTCCTTGAGCTCGTTGTCATAACTGCGGAATACGGCGCAACCCGTCAATTGAGTCGCCACGAACAGCGTGGCCAGCGTAAGTACGCGGGGTTTCATTACTTCTTCCCTGAGTGTTGGCGAATGTTTTCCGGATCTTTGAGTCCGGATTGTTCTTATGAGTCAGGTATAGATTCCGAATGGCTATATAGAAAAGCGCAACGTATTAGGCGCCATTTCCCTCTGGGTGGGGGAGGTGCCGTTTGTTACAGCCGGTAAGTGCCATTACGGGTGCCATTATCCCCGAAGCACCGGATGAACGGTAACTTTCACCGTGATGAAGATGGCAATTAATGAAATTGTTGCTAATTTTTACGATTCGCCTTGAGCCGCTCCGGAGGGCGGTGAACAATATCGCTTCATCGCTGACCTCCGAGACTGGCCCCATGATTTCCCGTTCCCGCTTGATCGCCTGGCTGCTATGGCCGGTGCTGGCCCTTGGCAGTGCCATGGCACTCGCCGAACCTGTCGAGGGGGCGGCGAAAGCCCTGCATCTGCTGGACTACATCGGTGCCGACTACCCGCAGACGGTCGATGCCGGCAAGGTCGTGGACGAGTCCGAATACCGTGAGCAACTGGAGTTCGTCGGCACCCTGCAAGGGTTGCTCGCCGACCTGCCTGCGCGCCCGCAGCGCAAGGCCCTGCAAGATGGGGTTGTGGCTTTGCGCCAGGCCATCGGCGAGCGCCAGGATGGCCCGGGTGTGGCCCGCCAGGCACGGCAGCTTGGAGCCGAACTGGCGCTGGCCTACGAGGTCGCCCTGGCGCCGCTGATCACCCCCGACCCGAGCCGTGGTGCGCCGCTGTATGCCCAGCATTGTTCGGTTTGCCATGGCGATACCGGGGCGGGCGACGGTCCTGCGGGCGTTGGCCTGGAGCCGGCGCCGGCGAACCTGCGCGACACTTCACGCCTCGACCGCCTGAGCCTCTACGACCTGTACAACACCCTCGGCCTGGGTATCGAAGGCACCGACATGCCGTCGTTCGCCGACCAGCTCGATGAACGCCAGCGTTGGGACCTGGCGACCTACATCGCCAGTTTCACCGCCGATCCGTCGAAAGCGGCCAGCGAAAAACCGTTCAGCCTTGGCGACCTGGCCCGGCAGACCCCGGCCGAGGTGGAAGCCGCCCAAGGCGCGGATGCCGTGCAGACCTTCCGCGCCCAGCGTGCCCAGCCGCCACAGGTCAAGCGTGGTCCGGGACAACTGCTCGACTACACCGCCAATACCCTCGACCAGAGCCTTGCGGCCTACCGCAACGGCGACCACGAACAGGCCTATGACCTCTCGGTAGCCGCTTACCTGGAAGGTTTCGAGCTGGTGGAAAGCTCCCTCGACAACGTCGACAGCAACCTGCGCAAGGACACCGAGAAGGCGCTGATGGCTTACCGCCAGTCACTGCAGGATGGGCTGCCGCTCGAGCAGGTCGAGGCGAAGCTGGCGATTGCCAAGACCATGCTCAAGGACTGCGCCGGACTGCTGGGTGGCGACGGCCTGAGCTGGTCGCTGAGCTACATCTCCGGCCTGTTGATCCTGCTGCGTGAAGGCCTTGAGGCAATCCTGGTGCTGGCGGCGATCCTCGCCTTCCTGCGCAACACCGGCCAGCAGGCGGCGGTGCGCAGTGTCAACGTCGGCTGGGCCCTGGCACTGGTGGCAGGCTTCGCCACCTGGGCGATCGCCGCCTACGTGATCGATGTCGGCGGCGCCCAGCGAGAGCTGCTGGAAGGCTGCACGGCCTTGTTCGCCAGTGTCATGGTGCTCTGGCTTGGCGTGTGGATGCATGACCGGCGCCATGCCGCAGCCTGGCAGGACTACATCAAGAGCAGCCTGGTCGGTGGCGGTGGTCGCTTCGGCTTCGCCGTGCTGGCGTTCTTCTCGGTCTATCGCGAGCTGTTCGAGGTGATCCTGTTCTACGAAACCCTGTGGTTGCAGGCCGGTCCGGCAGGCCATCAGGCGGTGCTCGCCGGTGGCGCCACGGCGCTGGTGCTGCTGGTGGGCCTGGCCTGGGTGATCCTGCGCGGCTCGGCCAAGCTGCCGCTCTCGCTGTTCTTCAGCATCAACGCGGCGCTGCTCTGTGCCCTGTCGGTGGTGTTCGCGGGGCACGGGGTCAAGGCGTTGCAGGAAGCCGGGATCTTCGGCACCCATCCGGTCCCGTTCTTCGAATTCGAATGGCTGGGCATCCACGCCGACCTCTATTCCCTGTCTGCCCAGGCCGTCGCGTTGCTGGCGATCCTGTTCCTCTACGGCCGTAGCTGGCTGGCCTCGCGGCGAGTGACCGCGTCCTGATTTGAAGCGGGGCGGGCGAGCGGCGATACTGCCCGCCCGTTTCAAGTTGTGGATAACTCTGTCATGCGTGTCTGGATCGATGCCGATGCCTGTCCGAAGCTGGCCAGGGACCAGGTGGTCAAATTCGCTCTCAAGCGTCAGTTCGAGGTAGTGATGGTGGCCGGTGGGCCGCAGGCCAAGCCGCCGTTCGCCTGTGTGAAGCTGATCGTGGTGCCCAGCGGGCCGGATGCTGCCGATGACTATCTGGTGGAGTACGCCGTGCCGGGCGAACTGGTGATCTGCAGTGATGTGCCGCTGGCTGACCGGCTGGTGAAGAAAGGCGTGGCGGCGCTGGATCCTCGCGGGCGCGAGTTCGATGAGAAGAACATGGGCGAGCGGCTGGCGGTGCGCAATCTGTTCACCGATCTGCGCGAGCAAGGGCAGGTTGGAGGAGGGCAGGCGCCCTATGGCGACAAGGAAAAGCAGGCGTTCGCCAATTCGCTGGACCGGATTCTGACCCGGCTGGCCAGGCAGTTTTCAGGCTGACGCGGAGTCTGTTCCGGCCTCATCGCCGGCAACGCCGGCTCCCACAGGGTCCGGCGGTGTTCGCGGTACCTGTGGGAGCCGGCGTTGCCGGCGATGAGGCCCTCAGGTTCACTCACCTTCGTGAGTCAGTTCCAGAACCCGGTCAACCAGCTTGTAGATCCCGCCAGCCGCTTCGCTGATGGACTGCGCGAGCATGTAGGCGGGGGTGCTGACCAGCTTGCGCTGGGTATCTTCGACGATGTCGTGGACATCGCATTCTTCATGGGTGCCGCCCATCTTGACGATGGCCGCGCTGGTACCGGCATCGTTGCCGATGGTGCAGACCACACCCGGGCCATAGATTTTCGCCGCCAGGGCCGGCGAGATGCAGATCAGGCCTACCGGCTTGCCCGCTTCGGCAAAGGCTTCGGCCAGGGCCAGGACGTCCGGATGCACGCTGCAGCCCGGGCCGTCGACGGCGAAGCTGGAGAGGTTTTTCGCCGCACCGAAACCGCCGGGGACGATCAGGGCGTCGAAGTCGTCGACGTCGGCTTCGCGCAGGTCCTTGATGTTGCCGCGGGCAATCCGCGCCGACTCGACCAGCACGTTGCGCGTTTCGGGCATTTCCTCGCCGGTGATGTGGTTGATCACGTGCATCTGCGCGATGTTCGGCGCGAAGCATTGCACCTGGGCGCCGCGCTGATCGAGGCGCAGCAGGGTGATCACGCTTTCGTGGATTTCCGCGCCGTCGTAGACGCCGCAGCCGGACAGAATCACAGCAACTTTTTTGGTCATGCTTCCTACTCCCGATTCAAGGCGCTAAATGTCGTCTAATTTGGCAGTTGTCGCCATAGGGATTACTGGATCGTAGGCCTAATCTTGATCCATCGCCTGAAAATGGACCTGCCATGGATTTCATCCTGCTTGCCGTGCCGTTCTTCTTCGTATTGATCGCGGTGGAGCTGCTGGCCGATCGCTGGCGGGGCCAGCGCAATTACCGTCTGGCCGATGCGATCAACAGCCTGAGCACCGGAGTGCTGTCCACCACCTTTGGCCTGTTGACCAAGGGCGTGGGGTTGGTGACCTACGCCATTGCCGTGGAGCACCTGGCACTTTTTCAATTGCCGGCTCAGGCCTGGTGGGTCTGGGTGCTGGCGTTCATCGCCTACGACTTCTGCTACTACTGGCTGCACCGCTTTGGCCATGAGCGCAACATCCTCTGGGCAGCGCACTCGGTGCATCACCAGAGCGAGGACTACAACCTCTCCACGGCCTTGCGCCAGACCAGCACCGGCTTCCTCCTGTCGTGGATCTTCTACCTGCCGCTGGCGGTGCTGGGCGTGCCGCTGCTGGTGTTCGTCAGCGTCGGTGCCCTGAACCTGCTGTACCAGTTCTGGGTGCATACCCGGCATATCCCTAAGCTTGGCTGGTACGAATGGATCTTCGTCACGCCGTCCAATCATCGCGTCCACCATGCACAGAATCCTTTGTACTTGGATCGCAACTACGGTGGCGTGTTCATTCTCTGGGACCGCCTGTTCGGTACCTTCCAGCCGGAAGACGACGCGGAGCCGGTGATCTTCGGCGTGACCACGCCGCTGGCGAGCTGGAACCCGCTGTGGGCCAACCTGCAGTTCTATGCCCATCTATGGCAGGACGCCTGCCGTGCGCAGCGCTGGCAGGACAAGTTGCGGATCTGGTTCATGCCCACCGGCTGGCGCCCCGAGGACGTAGCGCGACGTTATCCACAGGCCGGGCAGGATCTGGCGAATTTCCGCAAGTTCGAGGTGCCCCTGGCCTGGCCGCAGCAGCTTTACGTGCTGTTGCAGTTCGCCGTGTACGTGGCGCTGGGCAGTCGCTTGATGGAGGCGGGGCCGCAATTGCCGATGTCGGCGTTGCTGCTGGGGGCGCTGGTGATGGGCTTTGGTCTGTTCGTGCTGGGGGCGGCGCTGGAGAACCGCCCCTGGGCGCTGAAGCTGGAGTTGCTGCGGCTGGCGCTGAACCTTCCCGCGTTTGCCCTGGCCGGGTGGGCCGGGTTAGCGCCGGTCACCACCTTGGGGTGGGTCCTGTTGCTCGCCTACAGCCTGCTCAGCCTGGTCGGCCTGGCCGTGAGCCGCTTCCTGCCTGGCGATGCGCGCGGCCTTGAAGCGTCGGCGCAGCCACAGGCAGCCACCGAGCACCAGCAGACCGCCGAGCACCCATAGCTCGTACTTTTTCACGTTGCCCAGCAGGCCTTCGAGAATGGCGCCGAAGTGATAGGCGGCAGCGCCGAGGGCCAGGGCCCAGATCGCCGCGCCGATGCCGTTGAGCAGCAGGTAGCGGCGCGGTGGATAGCCGGACAGGCCGATGGCCACCGGCATCACCGTGCGCAGGCCGTAGACGAAGCGGAAGCTCAGGACCCAGATGTCCGGATGGCGGCGAATATGCTCCAGCGCGCGGTCGCCCATCATCTGCCAGCGCGGTTTGCGCGCCAGCAGCTTGCGCCCATGGCGCCGCCCCATGAAGTACCAGAGCTGGTCGCCGGCGTAGCTGCCGAAGAAGGCCACCAGCACCACCAGGTTGATATCCATGTAGCCGCGGAACGCCAGGAATCCGGCAAGCACCAGGATGGTCTCGCCTTCAAAGAACGTACCTAGAAAAAGGGCAAAGTAGCCAAAATCTTGCAGGAATTGTTGGAGCATTTTCTGGATGCTGGCGAAATGAACGCGCAGCCTACTCCGTCAGGGGCTTCGGGGAAAGTGTCCAAATGTGTCTCGACGTGAACAATTCCTACAGGGGACAATGCCTGCGTCTGTAGGTCGCAGGGTTATCCCCGCCTGTCACACAAGCGTCATAATGGCCGCTTATAACTGTCGCGCCCGCCTGTCCGCGCGGGCTCAGGAGTCTGCCGTGAGCTTTACCCCTGCCAATCGCCTGTTCCCCGCTACCCGCCTGCGTCGCAACCGTCGCGACGATTTTTCCCGTCGCCTGGTTCGTGAGAATGTTCTGACGGTCGACGACCTGATCCTGCCGGTCTTTGTCCTCGATGGTGAAAACCGTCGCGAGGAAGTCGCGTCCATGCCGGGCGTCGAGCGCCTGAGCATCGATCTGCTGCTGGAAGCGGCAGCGCAGTGGGTCGAACTGGGCATTCCGGCCCTGGCCCTGTTCCCGGTGACCCCGGCCGAGAAGAAGTCCCTCGACGGTGCCGAAGCCTGGAACCCCGAGGGCATCGCCCAGCGCGCCACCCGCGCCCTGCGTGCCCGCTTCCCGGAACTGGGAGTGATCACCGACGTCGCCCTCGACCCGTTCACCACCCATGGCCAGGACGGCATCCTCGATGAAGAGGGCTACGTCCAGAACGACATCACCGTCGATGCGCTGGTCCGCCAGGCGCTGTCCCATGCCGACGCCGGCGCCCAGGTGGTTGCGCCATCGGACATGATGGACGGTCGCATCCAGGCGATTCGCGAGGCCCTGGAACTGGCCGGCCATGTGAATGTCCGCATCATGGCCTACTCGGCCAAGTACGCCAGCGCCTATTATGGTCCGTTCCGCGATGCGGTCGGTTCGGCACTCAATCTGGGCAAGGCCAACAAGGCTTCGTACCAGATGGATCCGGCCAATACCAACGAGGCGCTGCACGAAGTGGCGGCCGACCTCTCCGAAGGCGCCGATATGGTCATGGTCAAACCAGGCATGCCGTATCTGGATATCCTTCAGCGGGTCAAGGACGAGTTCAAGGTACCGACCTTCGTTTACCAGGTCAGCGGCGAATACGCGATGCACATGGCGGCGATCCAGAACGGCTGGCTTTCCGAGGGCGTCATTCTCGAATCGCTCACGGCGTTCAAGCGCGCGGGCGCCGACGGCATTCTCACGTACTTCGCCGTACGTGCCGCACAATTGATGAGAGGGCAGTAACGCCCTTCAGGAACGCAAGATGAATAACGAAGCACTGATCGAAGCTGCGGTTAAGGAAGTCAAGGAAGTGAAGGACGAGGTGGCCGTTCCCGAGCCGATGCTGGAAACCCCGGCGGAGCCCGCTGCGGTTCCGGTGGTGGCCACCGAAGCACCGGCCGTCGCCCCGGCGCCGGCGTTGGTGGTACCGGGCCTGGACGACAGCAGCCTTTATATCCATCGCGAGCTGTCGCAGCTGCAGTTCAACATCCGCGTGCTGGAACAGGCGCTGGATGAGTCCTACCCCTTGCTGGAGCGGCTGAAGTTTCTGCTGATCTTCTCCAGCAACCTGGACGAGTTCTTCGAGATTCGTGTTGCGGGCCTGAAGAAGCAGATCACCTTCGCCCGTGAGCAGGCCGGCGCCGACGGCCTGCAGCCGCACCAGGCGCTGGCGCGCATCAGCGACCTGGTGCACAGCGAAGTGCAGCGCCAGTACGCGATCCTCAACGACGTGCTGCTGCCGGAGCTGGAAAAGCACCAGATCCGCTTCATCCGCCGCCGCCATTGGACTGCCAAGCTGAAGACCTGGGTACGTCGCTTCTTCCGCGACGAGATCGCGCCGATCATCACCCCGATCGGCCTCGACCCGACCCACCCGTTCCCGTTGCTGGTGAACAAGAGCCTGAACTTCATCGTCGAGCTGGAAGGCGTCGATGCCTTCGGTCGCGATTCCGGTCTGGCGATCATCCCGGCGCCACGCCTGTTGCCACGGATCATCCGCGTGCCGGAGGACGTCGGTGGACCTGGCGACAACTATGTATTCCTCTCGTCGATGATCCACGCGCACGCCGACGACCTGTTCCAAGGCATGAAGGTCAAGGGCTGCTATCAGTTCCGCCTGACCCGTAACGCCGACCTGGCGCTGGACTCCGAAGACGTCGAAGACCTGGCCCGCGCCCTGCGCGGCGAGCTGTTCTCCCGTCGCTACGGTGACGCGGTGCGCCTGGAAGTCGCCGATACCTGCCCGAAACACCTGTCCGATTACCTGCTCAAGCAGTTCAGCCTGAGCGAGAGCGAGCTTTACCAGGTCAATGGTCCGGTCAACCTGACCCGACTGTTCAGCATTACCGGTCTGGATAGCCACCCGGAACTGCAATACACCCCGTTCACCCCGGCGATCCCCAAGCTGTTGCAGAACAGCGAGAATATTTTCAGCGTGGTGGGCAAGCAGGACATCCTGCTGATGCACCCGTTCGAGTCCTTCACCCCGGTGGTGGACATGCTGCGCCAGGCCGCCAAGGACCCGCATGTCCTGGCCGTGCGCCAGACCCTGTACCGCAGTGGTGCCAACTCGGAAATCGTCGATGCGCTGGTGGACGCCGCGCGTAACGGCAAGGAAGTCACCGCGGTCATCGAGCTGCGGGCGCGCTTCGACGAAGAGTCCAACCTGCAGATGGCCAGCCGTCTGCAAGCCGCTGGTGCGGTGGTGATCTACGGTGTGGTCGGTTTCAAGACCCACGCCAAGATGATGCTGATCCTGCGTCGCGAAGCCGGCGAGATCGTCCGCTACGCACACCTGGGTACCGGCAACTACCACGCCGGCAACGCTCGCCTGTACACCGACTACAGCCTGCTGACCTCCGACGACGCCCTGTGCGAGGACGTCGGCAAGCTGTTCAGCCAGCTGATCGGCATGGGCAAGACCCTGCGCATGAAGAAGCTGCTGCACGCGCCTTTCACCCTGAAGAAAGGCATGCTCGACATGATCGCCCGGGAAACCCAGTTCGCCCTCGACGGCAAACCGGCGCACATCATTGCCAAGTTCAACTCGCTGACCGATCCGAAGATCATCCGCGCGCTGTACAAGGCCAGCCAGTCCGGCGTGCGCATCGATCTGGTGGTGCGCGGCATGTGCTGCCTGCGTCCGGGCATCCCTGGCGTGTCGCACAACATCCAGGTGCGCTCGATCATCGGCCGCTTCCTGGAGCACACCCGGGTGTTCTACTTCCTCAATGGCGGTGAAGAGCAGATCTTCCTGTCCAGTGCGGACTGGATGGAGCGCAACCTCGACAAGCGCGTCGAGACCTGCTTCCCGGTGGAAGGCAAGAAATTGCTGCTGCGGGTGAAGAAGGAGCTGGAAGGGTACCTGACCGACAATACCCACGCGTGGATCCTGCAACCGGACGGCCGCTACGTGCGCAGCTCGCCGACCGGCAATCAGAACCCGCGCAGTGCCCAGGCGACCCTGCTGGAGCGCCTGAGCAACCCGGTCCTCAGCGTACGCTGAGGATAAAGCCGACCCGGGTCAACCACTCGGCTTCCTGCTCGAAGTCGGCCCGGGTCAGTTGGTTCTCTTCCAGCCAGCCGTCCGGGAAGGCTACGGCCAGGCTGTCGCCGCTGGCGTGGAGTTCCACTTTCGGCATCTGCTGGTTCCCGCGGATGTGGTGGAACAGGATGGCGAAGCGCAGCAGCACGCACAGGCGGATCAGCTTGACGCCTTCGTCGCCGAATTCGGCGAACTTGTCCTTGGGAATGTTGCGCCGGTGGCCGCGCACCAGCAGGGCCAGCATCTGCTGGTCTTCGCGGGAGAAGCCGGCCAGGTCGGAGTGCTCGATCAGGTAGGCGCCGTGCTTGTGGTAGTGATAGTGGGCGATGTCCAGGCCCACTTCATGCACCTTGGCCGCCCAGCCCAGCAGTTCGCGCCAGATCCCGTCTTCCAGATCCCATGCCTTGGCCACCTGGTCGAAGGCGTGCAAGGCCTTGCGCTCGACCCGGGCGGCCTGGCCCTGGTCGACGTGGTAGCGCTCCATCAGCGAGGTCAGGGTGCGCTCGCGTACATCTTCGTGGTGATGGCGGCCGAGCAGGTCGAACAGCACGCCTTCGCGCAGGGCACCGTCGCAATGGTCCATGCGTTGCAGTTCAAGGGCGTCGAAGATGGCTTCGAGGATCGCCAGGCCGGCCGGGAAGATCGCCCGGCGATCGGGCTTGACCCCGTCGAAGTCGATCTTGTCGGTCTCGCCCAGCTTGAACAGCTTGCGCTTGAGCCACGCCAGGCCCTCGGCGTTGACTTCGCCGCTGCCCATGCCGCCGGCCTTGATTGCCGAGCCGATGGCGCGAATGGTGCCGGACGAGCCGATGGCTTCATCCCAGCCCAGGCGGTGGAGGGCGCCTTCGATGCTCATCAGTTCCAGGCGCGCGGCGGTGTAGGCCTGGGCGTAGCGCGCCGGGGTGATCTTGCCGTCGCGGAAATAACGCTGGGTGAAGCTGACGCAGCCCATCTGCAGGCTTTCGCGCAGCAGCGGTTCGAAGCGCTGGCCGATGATGAATTCGGTACTGCCGCCGCCGATATCCGCCACCAGGCGCTTGCCCGGGGTGTCGGCGAGGGTATGGGAAACGCCCAGGTAAATGAGGCGGGCCTCTTCGCGACCGGAAATCACTTCCACCGGGTGGCCGAGGATCTCTTCGGCCCGGCGGATGAATTCGCCGCGGTTGCGCGCTTCACGCAGGGCGTTGGTGCCAACGATGCGCACCGCGCCTGGCGGCATGCCGTTGATCAGCTGGGAAAAGCGCTTCAGGCAATCGAGGCCGCGCTGCATGGACTCTTCGCTGAGCTGCCGTTCTTCATTGATGCCCGCCGCCAGTTGGACCTTTTCGCCGTTTCGCTCGAGGATGCGGATTTCGCTGTGATGGGCCTTGGCGACAACCATGTGGAAACTGTTGGAGCCGAGGTCGATGGCAGCGATCAGGGAAAGGTTCTTGGCAGGGGAGTGGGGCATGGTAATGGCTTCTCGGTCGTTAACCTGGCAATCGTGCCACGATAGTCGGCTTACGCCAACGCGCGACAAGCCAGGGCTTGATATGGCGCAGTTTCGCGTAGGAAATGTGTCTTTTGTGTGACAGTCGATTCGCAAATTCATCATCTATCATAGATACACTCAATCGGTTGCAGCTTCCTGTTGGCAGGCGGGACCGCTATGATGAGCGACGTTTTTTTGCTTACGAACTTGGAGATTTCCATGAGCGATCTGATCAAACACGTCACCGACGCCTCTTTCGAGGCTGACGTATTGAAGGCCGAAGGCCCTGTACTGTTGGACTACTGGGCTGAATGGTGCGGTCCTTGCAAAATGATCGCTCCGGTACTGGACGACATCGCTGAGGAATATGCAGGCAAGCTGACCATCGCCAAGCTGAACATCGACGAAAACCAGGAAACCCCGGTCAAGAACGGTGTCCGTGGTATCCCGACCCTGATGCTGTTCAAGGACGGCCAGGTTGCAGCGACCAAGGTCGGTGCGCTGTCGAAGTCCCAGTTGGCAGCCTTCCTCGACGCCAATCTCTGAGTGTCGAAAAAGCCCCGCATTTGTCGGGGCTTTTCTCTTTCTGGTGACTAGACGCCAGAAAAAGCAGGTGTTACATTCGGCCTCGCACTGATTCTCCAGTGCCCCCTGCACGCCCGTCGCCGCATTCCAATTCGAATTCAGTACGCGATCATTCGCCTCCCGCGGCGCGGCTTCATTAAGCCAGATGCTTAATCTCTCCCTTCTTACATGATTACTCCATTCCCCTTATGAACCTGACTGAACTCAAGCAAAAGCCGATTACCGATCTGCTCGAAATGGCCGAACAGATGGGCATAGAAAATATGGCCCGTTCGCGCAAGCAGGATGTGATTTTCTCCCTGCTGAAGAAGCACGCGAAAAGCGGCGAGGAAATCTCCGGTGACGGCGTGCTGGAGATTCTCCAGGACGGTTTCGGCTTCCTGCGTTCGGCGGACTCTTCCTACCTGGCCGGCCCTGACGACATCTACGTCTCGCCAAGCCAGATCCGTCGTTTCAACCTGCGCACCGGCGACACCATCGTCGGCAAGATCCGGCCGCCGAAAGAGGGCGAGCGTTACTTCGCACTGCTGAAGGTCGACACCATCAACTTCGACCGTCCGGAAAACGCGAAGAACAAGATCCTGTTCGAAAACCTGACGCCGCTGTTCCCGAATGTGCGCCTGAAGATGGAAGCCGGCAACGGCTCCACCGAAGACCTCACCGGTCGTGTGATCGACCTGTGCGCTCCGATCGGCAAGGGCCAGCGCGGTCTGATCGTCGCCCCGCCGAAAGCGGGCAAGACCATCATGCTGCAGAACATCGCGGCGAACATCACCCGCAACAACCCCGAGTGCCACCTGATCGTCCTGCTGATCGACGAGCGCCCGGAAGAAGTGACCGAGATGCAGCGCACCGTGCGCGGCGAAGTGGTCGCGTCCACCTTCGACGAGCCGCCAACCCGTCACGTGCAAGTGGCCGAGATGGTCATCGAGAAGGCCAAGCGCCTGGTCGAGCACAAGAAGGACGTGGTCATCCTGCTCGACTCCATCACCCGTCTGGCTCGCGCCTACAACACCGTGATCCCGAGCTCCGGCAAGGTCCTGACCGGTGGTGTCGACGCCCATGCCCTGGAGAAGCCGAAGCGTTTCTTCGGTGCCGCGCGTAACATCGAGGAAGGCGGTTCGCTGACCATCATCGCCACCGCGCTGGTCGAAACCGGCTCGAAGATGGACGAAGTGATCTACGAAGAGTTCAAGGGTACCGGCAACATGGAACTGCCCCTGGACCGTCGCATCGCCGAGAAGCGCGTATTCCCGGCCATCAACATCAACCGTTCGGGTACCCGTCGCGAAGAGCTGCTGACCGCCGACGACGAGCTGCAGCGCATGTGGATCCTGCGCAAGCTGCTGCACCCGATGGACGAGATCGCCGCCATCGAGTTCCTGGTCGACAAGCTCAAGCAGACCAAGACCAACGACGAGTTCTTCCTGTCGATGAAGCGCAAGTAAGCACTCGCCACACGCAAGAGCCGGGGAAACCCGGCTTTTTGCTATCTGTCTTTCAGACTATTCTGACTCGCCCGGTTCGGCGCTACACTGCCAACCCCGACCGATACGGCCAACACGAGGCTTCTGCATGCAGTATCGCGATTTGCGCGACTTTATCCGTGGCCTGGAACAGCGCTCCGAACTCAAGCGCATCCAGGTCCCCATTTCGCCGGTCCTGGAAATGACTGAAGTCTGCGACCGCACACTGCGGGCCAAGGGGCCGGCACTGTTGTTCGAGCGTCCCACCGGTTATGACATTCCCGTGCTCGGCAACCTGTTCGGCACCCCGGAGCGGGTGGCCATGGGCATGGGCGCCGAGTCCACCGACGAGTTGCGCGAGATCGGCAAGCTGCTGGCCTTCCTCAAGGAGCCGGAGCCGCCGAAAGGCCTCAAGGACGCCTGGTCCAAGCTGCCGATCTTCAAGAAGGTCGTGTCCATGGCGCCGAAGGTGGTCAAGGACGCGCCGTGCCATGAAGTGGTCATCGAAGGCGACGACGTCGACCTCGGCATGTTGCCGATCCAGCATTGCTGGCCGGGCGATGTGGCGCCGCTGATCACCTGGGGCCTGACCGTCACCCGCGGTCCGAACAAGGAGCGGCAGAACCTCGGCATCTACCGCCAGCAGGTGATCGGCCGCAACAAGGTGATCATGCGCTGGCTGAGCCATCGCGGCGGCGCCCTCGACTACCGTGAGTGGTGCGAAAAGAACCCCGGCAAGCCGTTCCCGGTGGCCGTGGCCCTGGGCGCCGACCCGGCGACCATCCTCGGCGCGGTCACTCCGGTCCCGGACACCCTTTCCGAATACGCCTTCGCCGGCCTGCTGCGGGGCAACCGTACCGAGCTGGTGAAATGCCGTGGTAGCGACCTGCAGGTCCCGGCCACTGCGGAAATCATCCTCGAAGGCGTGATCCATCCGGGCGAAACCGCACCGGAAGGCCCCTATGGCGACCACACCGGCTACTACAACGAAGTCGACAGCTTCCCGGTGTTCACCATCGAGCGCATCACCCACCGCACCAAACCGATCTACCACAGCACCTACACTGGCCGGCCGCCGGATGAACCGGCGATCCTCGGCGTGGCGCTGAACGAAGTGTTCGTGCCGATCCTGCAGAAGCAGTTCCCCGAGATCACCGACTTCTATCTGCCGCCGGAAGGCTGCTCCTACCGCATGGCGGTGGTGACCATGAAGAAGCAGTACCCGGGCCACGCCAAGCGCGTAATGCTCGGTGTCTGGTCGTTCCTGCGACAGTTCATGTACACCAAGTTCGTTATCGTCACCGACGACGATGTCAACGCGCGGGACTGGAACGACGTGATCTGGGCCATCACCACGCGCATGGACCCCAAGCGCGACACGGTGCTGATCGACAACACGCCGATCGACTACCTGGACTTCGCCTCGCCGGTCTCCGGCCTCGGCTCGAAGATGGGCCTGGACGCCACCAACAAGTGGCCGGGCGAGACCACCCGCGAGTGGGGCCGGGTCATCGTCAAGGACGAAGCCGTGACCAAGCGGATCGATGAGCTGTGGAACCAGTTGGGAATAGATTGATGCAGGTAACCTTGCAGCCGTCCGGGGCCGTGATGACCCTCAACCCCGGCGAGAGGATTCTGGAAGCGGCGCAGCGCCTGGGTTACGACTGCCCGCAGAGCTGCCGCAACGGCAACTGCCATGTCTGCGCCGCGTTGCTGGTCGAAGGCAGCGTGCGCCAGAACGGCGAAGTGCGCGATCACGGTGAGCTGTTCACCTGCATCGCCGAGCCGCTGGAGGACTGCGTCCTGCTCTGGGACGGTGTGCTCGCCCTGGGCGAGTTGCCGGTGCGCAAGTTGGCCTGCCAGGTGAGCGAGTGCAGTCCGGTGGGCGGCGATGTCTGGCGCGTGCGCCTGCGTGCGCCGGCCGGCAAGGCGCCGCGTTACCACGCCGGGCAATACCTGATGATCGAACGCGAGGGCGGCGACAAGGCTGCATTTTCCCTGGCCTCGGCACCTCACCGTGGTCGCGACCTTGAGCTGCATGTACTGGCTCGCGAGAAAAGCGCCGTGGACCTGATCGCCCAGTTGCAGCGCAACGGCATGGCGCGCATCGAAATGCCCTTCGGCGATACCCACCTGGCCGAGCTGCCCGACGGCCCGCTGGTGCTGATTGCTGCAGGCACCGGCATGGCGCAGATGCATAGCCTGATCGAGCACTGCCGGGTGCGTGGCTTCGCCCATCCGGTGCACCTGTACTGGGGCGTGCGGCGGCCGGAAGATTTCTACGTGCTCGAAGAATGGGCGCAGTGGGAGCAGCTGCCGAACCTGTTCCTGCATCAGGTGGTCAGCGACCAATGCGGCTGGGCCGGGCGCTGCGGCCTGTTGCACGAGGCGGTCTGCGAGGATATCGACGATTTGTCGCCGGTCCACGTCTACGCCAGCGGCTCGCCGAACATGGTCTATGCCACCCTCGATGCATTGGTCGAAGCCGGTATGGATGCGCACCAGATGCGTGCCGATGTATTCGCTTATGCCCCACGCAGGTAACTTCGGTAATAAGGCGCGTTGCAATGACGCGCCTCGTTTAAATAACCAAGCGTGCAAGTAAAGCTTATAAGCGCCGCCTTCCTTTAATTGTTGCGAGCGCCGCGAAAAAGTATCGCTACACTTGCAAAAGTACAGTCGAATATTCCGAAATGCCCGGATTCACGGGCTTTGAGCGCAACGGGGCTTGTTAACGCACCGCTATCTGCCGTACGGTAAGTGTTCAACGAGAGTGTTGGCTTTATAGTGAGGTACTTCGGTATTTCACGAGGATCTTTGGCGGCGGCTATGTCGGTACTTGAACCTGCACCTTTCCCCCAGGCTTATCCCCCGGTGCTGGATTTCGGACAGCAATTGTCTCGGGAACAACTTCTTGAATCGGTCGATAAAACCATGGCCCTGCACCAGGGCGGGCCGGTCTGGCTGTTCGCCTACGGTTCGCTGATCTGGCGGCCGGAGTGCCAGTCGACTGAACGCCGCCGTGGTCGTGTGCATGGTTATCACCGTGGCTTGTACCTCTGGTCCCATGAGCATCGCGGCACGCCGGAATGTCCGGGGCTGGTGTTCGGGCTGGACCGCGGTGGCTCGTGCAGCGGTTTCGCCTACCGACTGCCGGAAGAAAAGCTTCAGGATTCGTTGCTGGCCTTGTGGCAGAGGGAGATGCCGTACCCGGCCTACCGCCCGCACTGGCTGAGTTGCCGCCTTGAGGATGGCAGCAAGGTGCAGGCCCTGGGCTTTGTGCTGGAGCGTCACTTGCCTTGCTATGCGGGGAATCTGCCGGATAGCTTGCTGAGCCATATCCTGGCCAGCGCCAAAGGGCGCTATGGCACCACCCGGGAATATGTGGAGCAGACCCTGCAAGCGCTGCGCAGCCATGCGATGCCGGATCGCAATCTGGAGGCGCGGTATCGGCGCTGTCATTCGCAGCAAGAAAATTGATGTTGCTGTCGAGGGCCCTATCGCCGGCAATGCCGGCTCCCACAGTGATCGCGTGCACCGCTGACCCTGTGGGAGCTGGCGTTGCCAGCGATGAGGCCCTCAAGTCTTACCTGACCTTGACTACCAACTTGCCCAAAGCCTTACGGTTGGCCAGTTGCCCGATGGCCTCTCCCGCCTCCGCCAACGGATAGGTCTTCGACACCAGCGGCTTCAATTTCCCCTCGGCATACCAGGCAAACAGCTGCCGGAAGTTCTCGGCATTGTCCGCCGGCTGGCGCTGGGCGAACGAACCCCAGAACACCCCGAGCACCGCGCCGCCCTTGAGCAGCACCAGGTTCACCGGCAGCTCCGGGATCCGCCCGCTGGCAAAGCCCACCACCAGCAAGCGCCCGTTCCAGGCCAGCCCGCGCACGGCCTGGTCGAACAGGTCGCCGCCCACTGGGTCATAGATCACGTCCACGCCCTTGCCGCCGGTCAGGCGCTTGATTTCGTCTTTCAGGCTGGCCTGGCTGTAGTCGATCAGCTCATCCGCTCCCGCTGCCTTGGCCGTTTCCAGCTTCTCGGCGCTGCTGGCTGCGGCGATCACCCGGGCGCCCATGGCCTTGCCGATTTCCACCGCCGCCAGGCCGACGCCACCCGAGGCACCCAAGACCAGCAGGGTTTCGCCCGGCTGCAACTGGCCGCGCTGGCGCAGGGCATGCATCGAGGTGCCGTAGGTCATGCCGAAGGCCGAGGCGGTGACGAAGTCCATGCCCTCGGGAATCGGCATCACGTTATAGGCCGGCACCGCCACCTGCTCGGCGAAGCTGCCCCAGCCGGTCAGGGCCATGACCCGGTCGCCGGCCTTGAAGGCTCCGGCGCTTTCGCCGGCCACGCTGACCACGCCGGCCGCCTCGCCACCCGGGGAAAACGGCAGCGGCGGCTGGAACTGGTACTTGCCCTCGATGATCAGGGTGTCCGGGAAGTTGACGCTGGCCGCATGCACGTCCAGGAGGATTTCGTTCTTCTTCGGCGTCGGGCTGGCGACGTCTTCCAGCACCAGGTCGCGGGCCGGACCATGGGCTTTGCACAACACGGCTTTCATCTAGGCTATTCCTTTGCGAGTGGTGGCCGATAAGTGTAGGTGTGCGAAGTGCCGGGTCAACGAGCATGGCCTGGCCTGAATAGGCCGGCATAAGCGAGTCCGGGCTTGGGTTTGCAAGGCGCGCTGGGTATGCTGGCGACCAATTGTTTCGAGGAGCGAATTCGTGAAAGCGTGGATCCTGGTGGTACTGGCGCTGATGTTGCCAGCGGCGGCAATGGCCGAAGAAGAGAAGGAAGCGGCGGCACCCAAGGTGTCCTACATCAGCCTGACCCCGCCCTTCGTTGGCAACTACGCCCTTGATGGCAGCCCGCGCCTGCGGGTGTACAAGGCCGATGTGGCGCTGAAGGTCGAAGGCGATGCCGACGCCGCAGCGGTCAAGCACCACGAGCCGCTGATCCGCAACCAGCTGGTGGCGCTGTTCACCCAGCAGACCCTGGACGCCATGAGCAACGTCGAGGCCAAGGAAAAGCTGCGTCAGGAAGCCCTCAAGCAGGTCCAGCAGGTGCTGGAGAACGAAGAAGGCCGTCCGGTCGTCGAAGACCTGCTGTTCAACAACCTGATCGTCCAGTAATCACGAGGCCAGGCTGCGGCGAAAACGCGCCAGGGCGATCGCGAAGAACGCCAGGCCGATCGCCGCCAGGGCCAGCAGGTCCGGCCACACCACGCTTACCCCGGCGTCGCGGAACAGAATCGCGGCGCCGAGGCTGACGAAGTGGGTCGATGGCGACAGCTGCATCACCCACTGCAACCATTGCGGCATGCTGTCCAGCGGCGTGCTGCCGCCCGAGAGCAACAGCATCGGGATGATCACCGGGATCGCCAGCAGGCCGAACTGCGGCGTCGAGCGCGCCAGGGTGGCGAGGAAGATTCCCAGCGCGGTGCTGGCAAACAGGTACAGCGCCGTCACCCCGAGAAACAGCCCCAGCGACCCCGCCAGCGGCACACCCAGTGCCCACTTCACGATCACTTCCAGCGACACCCAGGTGCACAGCACCACCACCAGGGCGTTGCTGGCGATCTTTGCCAGCATGATTTCCAGCGCCGTCAGCGGCAGCACCAGCAGATGGTCGAGGGTGCCGTGCTCACGTTCGCGCAACAGGGCGGTGCCGGTGAGGATAATGGCGAGGATGGTGATGTTGTTGACGATCTGGATCACCGCCAGGAACCAGCCGCCTTCCAGGTTGGGGTTGAACAGCGCGCGGGGTTCCAGCCGGACCGGCGTGCGGTTGGCGGCATTGGCGTAGTCGAGCAGCTCGCGCTCGAAGATCCGCCCGATATACCCCGCGCCCATGAACGCCTGGCTCATTGCCGTGGCATCGACGTTGATCTGGACCTCCGGCGAGCGCCCGGCCAGCAGGTCGCTGTGGAAATTCACCGGGATATTGATGACGAAGGTGAACAGGCCGCTGTCCAGGCTGCGGTCCATCTGGTCGTAGGCCAGCGGCACGGCGGCCTGGAACTCCGGCGGTTGCAGGGCCTCGGCGAGCTTGCGGGAAATCTGGCTGTGATCCTCGTCGACCACCGCCACGCTGGCGTTGTGCACGCCGATCACCGAGCCCGCTGCCGGCATGTAGATGGCCACGCTGAAGGCGTAGAGCAGGAACAGCAGCAAGACGCTGTCATGGCGCAGGCTGGTCAGTTCCTTCAGGCCGAGGCGCAGGATATGGGCAAGACGCTGCATCAGGCCTCCTGTTTCTTCAGCATCACCAGGCTCAACCCGGTGAAGGCGGCGAAGAAGCCCAGCAGCACCAGGCACTGCGGCCACAGCTCGCGCAGGTCGAGGGCCTTGGTGAAGGTGCCGACGGCGATATCGAGGAAGTAACCCGCCGGGAACAGCTGGCCCATCAGCGCCGCCGAGCCGTCGAGGGACGAGCGCGGCACGATCAGCCCGGAGAACTGGATGGTCGGCAGGCTGGTGAGGATCATGGTGCCGAGGATCGCGGCGATCTGGGTGCGGGTGAAGGCGGAAATCAGCAGGCCGAGGCTGGTGGTCGCCAGCAGGTACAGCACCCCGCCGCAGGCCAGGGCCAGGGCGCTGCCCTTGAACGGCACGCCGAACAGCCAGCGGTTCATCGCCACCAGCAGCGCCAGGTTGACCAGACTCACGGCGAGATAGGGCATCTGCTTGCCGAGCAGGAACTCCAGGCGGGTCAGCGGCGTGGCGTAGAAGTTGGTGATCGAGCCCAGTTCCTTCTCACGAACGATACCGAGGGCGGTGAGCATCGCCGGGATAAAGGCCAGGATCAGCGCCATCACCCCGGGCCCGATGGCGTTCACGCTGATCACGTCCTGGTTGTAGCGAAAGCGCGTTTCCAGCTTGACCGCCGCCTGCCGTGGCTGCGCCGGGCTGCTCAGGGCTGCCAGCTGTTCGAGGTTGGCCTGGTGCACCGCCTCGACGTAGTTGCGGCTGGTCTCGGCGCGGAACGGCATGCCGCCGTCGAGCCAGGCGGCCACCACCGGTTGTCGGCCGGCCATCAGGTCGCGGCCGAAGCCCGGCGGGATCTCCAGGGCCAGCTTGATCTCCGAGCGTTGCAGGCGCTGGTGCAACTGGCGTGGATCGCGGATCGGCGGCTGCTCGGCGAAATAGCGCGAACCGCGGAACGCTTCGAGATAGGCGCGGCTTTGCGGGCTCTGGTCCTGGTCGTAGACGGCGAAGGCCAGGTTTTCCACATCCAGGGAAATGCCGAAGCCGAAGATCACCATCATGAACAGCGCCCCGGCCAGGGCGAAGGCCAGGCGCACCTTGTCGCGCAGCAGTTCCTTGCCTTCGCGGCTGGCGACGGCGAGCAGGCGGATCAGGCTGAAGCCCCGGCGCGGTGGCGGGCTGGCGGGTGCGACAGGGCTGTCGAGGCTGGCCTCGGGTGTTTCCGGAGCGCTGCCCTGGGCCTGTTCCAGGCAGGTCACGAAGGCGTCTTCCAGGGTGTCCCCACCGTACTGCACCTGCAGCGCCGCCGGGGTGTCGCAGGCCAGCACCCGGCCGGCGTGCATCAGCGAGATGCGGTCGCAGCGCAGGGCTTCGTTCATGAAATGGGTGGAGAGGAAGATGGTCACGCCTTGCTCGCGCGACAGCTCGATCAGCAGGCGCCAGAAATCGTCGCGGGCGGCGGGGTCGACGCCCGAGGTCGGCTCGTCGAGGATCAGCACCTCCGGACGATGCAGTACCGCCACGGCCAGCGACAGGCGCTGGCGCAGGCCCAGGGGCAGGGCGCCGGACTGCTGGTCGGCGACCTCGCCCAGGTCGAAACGCTCGATCAGCTCGGCGATCCGCGGGGTGCTGTCGGCCTTGCTCAGGTCGAACAGGCGGGCGTGCAGCTCAAGGTTCTGGCGCACGCTGAGCTCGCCATACAGCGAGAAACTCTGCGACATGAAACCGACCCGCTTGCGCGTGGCCAGGTCCTTGGCGTCCACCGGGCGGCCGAGCAGGGTGGCGCTGCCCTCGCTGGCCGGCATCAGCCCAGTGAGGACCTTCATCGTGGTGGTCTTGCCGCAGCCGTTGGAACCGAGGAAGCCGAAGATCTCGCCGCGACCGATGGCGAAGCTGACCTTGTTCACCGCAGTGAAGTCGCCGAAGCGCAGGGTCAGGTCATGGGCTTCGATGGCGATGCTGCCGTCGCTGGCATCGCGGGGCGGGATCTGCAGCGGCTGGCTGTCATGCCGGCTATCGCCCTGGTAGTGGGTGAAGGCTTCGTCCAGCTTGCCGCTGGGGGTGGCGCGGGCCAGCTCGCTGCTCAGGCCCGCCGCGATCAGCTTGCCGCGATCGAGCATCAGGCAATGCTCGAACTGCTCGGCCTCCTCCATGTAGGCGGTGGCCACCAGCAGGGTCAGTTGCGGGCGCTGCTGGCGTACGTGCTCCACCAGCTCCCAGAAGCGCCGCCGCGACAGCGGATCGACGCCGGTGGTGGGCTCGTCGAGGATCAGCAGGTCCGGCTCGTGGATCAGCGCACAGCACAGCCCGAGCTTCTGCTTCATGCCGCCGGACAGCTTGCCCGCCGGGCGCTCGGCGAAGCGGGCGAGGTCGGTGGCCTCCAGCAGGGTGTGCATGCGCGCGTCGCACTCGCTGCGGGACAGGCCGAACAGGGTGGCGAAGAAGCGGATGTTCTCGCTGATCGACAGGTCCGGGTACAGGTTGCCGCCCAGGCCCTGGGGCATGAAGGCGATGCGCGGGTAGAGACTGGCGCGGTGCGAGCGCTTGCGGATCGGTCCGCCGAGCACTTCCAGTTCGCCCTGTTGCAGGCGTTTGACCCCGGCGATCAGCCCGAGCAGGGTCGACTTGCCGGCGCCGTCCGGGCCGATCAGGCCGCAGCGGGTGCCGGCGGGCAGGTCGAAGGCGATATCGTGCAGGGCTTGCAGCGCGCCGTAGCGGTGATTGATTCCGCTCGCCCGCAGCGCCAGCGCGCTCATTGCAGGTTGGCCGGCCAGTCCACGGGGGCGCCGCGCACGTAGCCGGCGCCGGGCATGCCGGGTTTGGCCTGGGGCACGGCGTCGGGGGCGGTCAGGCGCAACTTGACCCGGAACACTAGCTTCTGCCGCTCGTCGCGGGTTTCCACCTGTTTCGGGGTGAACTGCGCCTTGGCTGCGACAAAGGCGATCTTCGCCGGCAGGGCCTGTTCGGGCAGTGCGTCAAGGACGATGCGGGCCTCGTCGCCGACGGTCAGGCGACCGGCCGTCGAGGCGGGCAGGTAGAGGTTCATGTACTGGTCGCTGGGGTCGATCAGCAACAGCACGCGGCCGCCGGCGCCGAGCACTTCGCCCGGCTCGGCCAGGCGCAGCTGGATCACCCCGTCGAGCGGGGCGCGCAGGCTGCTGTCGTCGATTTCGCTGGTCAACTGGGCGACCTGGGCCTCGGCGGCACCGATCGCCGCCTTGATCGCTGCAAGTTGTGCACGGGCGGCGACCACTGCCGAATTGCTGGTGTCGAAGCGCGCCTGCTGCTGGTCGAGCAACTGCTGGCTGGCGTATTTGCGCTGGAACAGTTCCTTGATCCGCTTCAGTTCCTGGCTGGCCAGCAACTGCTCGCTCTGGCGCAGCTGCACGGTGGCCTGGGCGGCAGCGAAGTTCTCCCGGGCGCGCAGCACTTCGGCTTCGGCCTGGCTGCGCTGGGCTTCGAGGGTGCGGGTGTCGATGCGGGCGAGGAGCTGGCCGCGGGCGACTTTGTCACCTTCGTTGACCAACACCTCGGCGAGGCGTCCGGGGACCTTGCTGGCGATCTGCACTTCGGTCGCTTCGAGGCGCCCGTTGCCCATGGCCAGGCCTTCCGGGAGGCGGTCATGCAGGGATTTCCAGTAGCCCAGGCCACCGGCGGCCAGCAGCAGCGCGATCAGTGCGCCGGCGAAGATCTTGGGTGTGTGTTGGCTCATCGACATGGTTTCGCATCCTGCTACTTACGCGTCAGAGTGTGACGTACCACCTGCCCTGGTGGATTGATTCGCGTCAAATGAGCCCCGATCCTACCCCGTTCAGCGGAGATTGAGTATTGCCGCCCATTGTTCCGCTGTGACCGGCATCACAGACAGGCGACTGCCTTTCTGCACCAGTGGCAGCTCGTCGAGGGCGGCCTGCTGTTTCAGGTAGCCGAGGCCGAGGACCTTGCGGAAGGTCTCCACGTGAGCCACGTCCACCGCGCTCCAGGGGTTCTTCTCGGCGCTGGCCTTGGCATCGTGGTAATGACTCTGCGGGTCCAGCGCGGTCGGGTCCGGATAGGCGGCGGCGCTGATCCGGGCGATGCCGGCGATGCCGGGTTCGGGGCAGCTGGAGTGGTAGAAGAACTGGTCGCCCACCGCCATCGAGCGCATGAAGTTGCGCGCCTGGTAGTTGCGCACGCCATCCCAGCGCGCTTCGCCGAGGCGTGCCAGATCCTCGATGGAGAGTTCGTCGGGTTCGGATTTCATCAGCCAATAGGCCATGGGTTCAGCTCCTTCAATGCTCTGAAACAACCTGTTGCATCAAACCGACGACTGGCTGACGTCAAGGTTTGCGTGCGGACGCATGTTGTCGGAAAATGCGCCAATTTTGAGCTTGACGCTGCTGCACGGCCTATAAGAAGAACCGCTGCGGACATCGTGATGAGTTTGCCTGAGGGGGGCAATCGATGAATCGCAAACCGGATCTGTTCTGGGTACTCGTTTTCGTTTTCGGCCTTGGTGTGGTCACCACCGGTTACGCCCAGAGCTTCTGGGAACGCAAGGCTGATGCGGCGTATCAGATGCCGATCGCTCCTGCCCAGGCCCAGACCCAGCGCTGATTCAGCGCGCCAGATACCAGCCTTTATCCGATACCGTTCCCTGCAAGGGGACATCCCAACTGGCCTGCGCCAAGCGCTCCACCTTCTGGCATTCGTGTGCCAGTCCCAGCAGCAAGGGCTTCTTCCATGCCTTGCGCCGGCCCTGATAGGCCAGGCTGCGATCGTAGAAACCGCCGCCCATTCCCAGGCGACCACCCAGTTCATCGAATCCCACCAGTGGCAGCAGGATCAGGTCCAGCGCCCAGACCGGCCGTTGTCGCGCCAGGCTGACCTTTGGCTCGGGAATGCGGAAACGGTTGGGACGCAGCTTTTCCCCATGTTCGAAGCGCTGGAAGGCCATCTTGGTCCGCGGCCAGGCATGCAGCACCGGCAGGTAGGTGAACTTGCCGCGACGCTGGGCCTCACGCAGCAACAGGCGCGGGTCGATCTCGCTGTCGTTGGGCAGGTACAGGGCGATGTGCCGGGCGCGACGGAACAGCGGATGCTGCGCCAGTTGCCGGTACAGGCCGCGAGCGGCACGGCGTTGCTCGGCCGGGGTCAGGGCACGACGGGCATCTCGGAGCAGGCGGCGGAGTTGGGGGCGGGTCAGCGACGCGGTGTCGGTCATGGCACGGGCGATCCCTTGGGGCGAGCGTCAGGGACTGACGTCGCGGATGTTCGCGCAGAAGGGAAAAAGGGCGCGAACAATGAGAAACAGGCTCCCCGACGAACCGCTGTCGGTGTAGCCCTTGAACCCGAAAGTTCAAGGTGGAGATTGCAGGGGGCGTTAAGGCTTTCCGTCAAGCGGACATGCACACCGGCCCCACGTGCAACCCCCGTGGTTGTGCGTATCGGCTCAGGGACATGACCGACTGGCAAGCACTCCAGGGAGTGGGGCGGAGTATACAGAAACTTAGTTGCTTTTTGTATCAGCGTCGTCGGTCAGGGCCTGGTCCACGCGGTCCAGCAGCTCGCGCACCTGCTCGCGGGTGGCACCGCCGCTCTGGGTGTCCGGACGCTCCTGGTTGTGCAGGAGGTCGTGGGTGATATTCAGGGCGGCCATCACGGCGATGCGGTCGGCGCCGATGACCTTGCCGCTGCTGCGGATCTCGCGCATCTTGCCGTCGAGGTAGCGGGCGGCGCTGATCAGATTGCTGCGTTCTTCCGGCGGGCAGATGATCGAATACTCTTTGTCGAGGATCTGCACGGTGACGTTGTTCGGTGAACTCATGAGTCTTGCTCCAGGGCCTTGAGCCGCGAAATCATCGATTCGACTTTCTGTCGCGCGATTTCGTTTTTTTCGATGAGGTGGGCGCGTTCCTCACGCCAGGACTTCTCCTGCACGGATAGGAGTGCGTTTTGCCGTTTTAGTTGCTCGACCCGCTCAATCAGCAGTTCGAGGCGGCTTTGCAGCGTTTGCAGCTCGTTTTCTTGCATGACTCGCCACTCGATTCGTTCGACCCTGACCGCTTGTCATCCTGCCTCCACTACCGGCGCAATTGCCCGCTCCGATGGTCTTGGCGCGTCTGCCGATGCTAGGATACAAGGCCTTCATTCTAGTCATTGCGCCGTCTGGCGCCTAGTTGCCATGTCCAATACCCAATCGCCGTACACCGCCTTCGCCTCCCTGCTCAACAGCAATGGCCACCCTGTTTCTCCTGCCGAGTTGCATGGCCTGCTGCTGGGTCGCAGCTGCGCCGGCGCCGGTTTCGACGCCGACAGCTGGCTGGCCGATGCCGCCCACCTGCTGGAAACCGAACCGGTAGACAACGTTCGCAACGCTTTGATCGGTCTGCAGGAAATGGTCAAGGGCGAACTGACCGGCGAAGACATCACCATCGTCCTCCTCCTGCCCGGTGACGAGCAGCCACTGAGCGAGCGCGCCGGTGCCCTTGGCCAGTGGTGCCAGGGCTTCCTCGCCGGGTTCGGCCTGAATGCCGGCGGCAAGGACCTGAGCGACGAAGCCAAGGAAGTGCTGCAGGACCTCACCGCTATTTCGCAAGTCCAGGACGCTTTGGAAGAGTCCGACGACGGCGAAAGCGACTATATGGAAGTGATGGAGTATCTGCGCGTTGCACCGCTGCTGCTCTACACGGAGTTGGGCAAGCCGGTCGCCGCCGCTGCCAAACCTTCCTTGCACTGAGGCCGAACAGGGGTTCCCCGTGGCAGTCACCCATATCCCGAAAGCGGAATACGCCCGGCGCCGCAAGGCGCTGATGGCGCAGATGGAACCCAACAGCATCGCCATCCTGCCGGCTGCCGCGGTTGCCATCCGCAACCGCGACGTCGAATACCTGTATCGCCAGGACAGCGACTTCCAGTATCTCAGCGGATTCCCGGAGCCCGAGGCGGTGATCGCCCTGATTCCCGGGCGCGAGCATGGCGAATACGTGTTGTTCTGCCGTGAACGCAATCCCGAGCGCGAGCAATGGGACGGCCTGCGCGCCGGCCAGGACGGCGCGATCCGCGATTTCGGCGCCGACGATGCCTTCCCCATCACCGATATCGACGACATCCTGCCCGGCCTGATCGAAGGTCGTGACCGGGTCTACTCGGCCATGGGCAGCAATGCCGAGTTCGACCGCCGGCTGATGGAGTGGATCAACGTGATCCGTTCCAAGGCGCGCATGGGCGCGCAGCCGCCGAACGAATTCGTTGCCCTGGATCATCTGCTGCACGACATGCGCCTGTATAAATCGGCGGCGGAAGTGAAGGTGATGCGCGAGGCCGCGGCGATTTCCGCGCGGGCCCACGTTCGTGCCATGCAAGCCTGCCGCGCCGGCCTGCACGAGTTCAGCCTCGAAGCCGAGCTGGACTACGAGTTCCGCAAGGGCGGGGCGAAGATGCCGGCCTATGGGTCGATCGTCGCCGCCGGGCGCAATGGCTGCATCCTCCATTACCAGGAGAACGATGCGCCGTTGAAGGACGGCGACCTGGTGCTGATCGACGCTGGTTGCGAGATCGACTGCTACGCCAGCGACATCACCCGCACCTTCCCGGTCAGCGGCGTGTTCTCGGCGGAGCAGAAGGCGATCTACGAACTGGTGCTCAAGTCCCAGGAAGCGGCGTTCGCCGAGATCGCCCCGGGCAAGCACTGGAACCAGGCCCACGAAGCCACGGTTCGGGTGATCACCGAAGGTCTGGTGGAGCTCGGCCTGCTCAAGGGCGAGGTCGACCAGTTGATCGAAAGCGAGGCCTACAAGGTTTTCTACATGCACCGCGCCGGACACTGGCTGGGCATGGATGTGCATGATGTCGGCGAGTACAAGGTCGGCGGCCAATGGCGCGTGCTCGAACCGGGCATGGCCCTGACGGTCGAGCCGGGCATCTACATTGCCGCGGACAACCAGAGCGTCGCCAAGAAGTGGCGCGGTATCGGTGTACGAATCGAGGATGACGTAGTGGTCACCAAGCAAGGTTGTGAAATCCTCACCTCCGGCGTGCCGAAGACGGTCGGCGAAATCGAAGCCTTGATGGCCGCCGCAAGAAGCCAGGCCGCATGAGCCGGGTCAATCTGGCAATCATCGGCGGCGGCCTGGTCGGCGCCAGCCTCGCCCTGGCCCTGCAGGCCGGTGCTCGCGCCCGAGGCTGGAAGATCCTGCTGATCGAGCCCTTCGCTCCCGGCGACAGTTTCCAGCCCAGCTACGACGCGCGTTCCTCGGCGCTGTCCTTCGGCACCCGGCAGATCTACGAACGCCTGGGCCTGTGGCAGAGCATCAGCCGCCGCGCCGAGCCGATCCGGCAGATCCAGGTATCCGATCGCGGTCGCTTCGGCGCTACCCGCCTCGATGCCCTGGAAGAAGGCGTGCCGGCCCTGGGCTACGTGGTGGAAAACGCCTGGCTCGGCCAGTGCCTGTGGCAAGGTCTGGACAGTGAAGTGGTGAGCTGGCGCTGCCCGGCGGAAGTCACCGCGATGCAGCCCCTGAGCGACGGTTATCGCCTGTCCCTCAACGATGAAACCCAGGTCGAGTGCGACCTGGCCGTGCTGGCCGATGGCGGCCGCTCCGGTCTGCGCGAGCAACTGGGTATCCACGTCAATCAGCGCCCTTATCACCAGAGCGCGCTGATCGCCAATATCACCCCGGGCGAAGCCCATTGCGGGCAAGCCTTCGAGCGTTTCACCGACGACGGCCCGATGGCCCTGCTGCCGCTGCCGGAAAACCGCTGCGCGCTGGTCTGGACCCGCGCCGGGATGGATGCGAAGCGCCTGGCCGAGCTGGACGAGCGCAGCTTCCTGAACGAGCTGCAGGGTGTCTTCGGCTATCGTCTGGGGGCGCTGCGCCAGGTCGGCGCACGGCATCTGTATCCGCTGTCGCTGGTGGAGGCCCAGGAGCAGGTACGGCCGCATCTTGTGGTGCTCGGCAACGCCGCCCACAGCCTGCACCCGATTGCCGGACAGGGCTTCAATCTGTCGCTGCGTGACGTGCAGTCGCTGGCCGACGGCCTGCTCGCCGGCCCGGACACCCCGGGCGACTTCGCCACCCTCGATGCCTACCGCGAACGCCAGCGCCTGGACCAGGACCTCACCGTCGGCTTCTCCGACAAGGTCACCCGGCTGTTCGGCACCGCGCAGCCGCTGGTCGCCACCGGGCGCAACCTCGGCCTGCTCGGCCTCGACCTGCTGCCACCAGCCAAGCGCTGGTTCGCCCGCCAGGCCATGGGCCTGGGCACCCGCCCCGATCTCCAGGGCAAGGCATGACCCTTTCTTTCTTCTACGTGGAACAGGCTTGAAGCATGGACATGCGCGCGGATCTGTTGATTGTCGGTGCCGGTATGGTCGGCAGCGCCCTGGCCCTGGCCTTGCAGCACAGCGGCCTGGAAATCCTCCTGATCGACGGCAGCCCGCTGTCGGTGCAGCGCTTCGACGGCGACGCGCCGTTCGAGCCGCGGGTCAGCGCGCTGTCGGCGGCCAGCCAGCGCATTCTCGAGCGTCTCGGCGCCTGGCAGGGCATCAGTGAACGGCGTGCGAGCCCGTACTCCGACATGCACGTCTGGGACGGCAGCGGCACCGGGCAGATCCACTTCTCGGCGGCCAGCGTGCATGCCGAGGTGCTCGGACATATCGTCGAGAACCGGGTGGTCCAGGACGGCCTGCTGGAGCGCCTGCACGACAGCGAAATCGGCCTGCTGCCCAACGCCCGCCTGGAGCGCATGCGCCGCTCCGGTGACGAATGGTTGCTGACCCTCGCCGACGGCCGCAACCTGCGCGCGCCGCTGGTGATCGCCGCCGATGGTGCCAACTCGGCGGTACGCCGCCTGACCGGCTGCGAAACCCGCGAATGGGATTACCTGCACCACGCCATCGTCACCAGCGTGCAGTGCGACAAGCCGCACCAGGCCACGGCCTGGCAGCGTTTCACCGACGACGGCCCGCTGGCCTTCCTGCCGTTGCTGCGCGACGGCCAGCAGGACTGGTGCTCGATCGTCTGGTCGACCACACCGGAGCAATCCGAACGGCTGATGGCCTTGCCGGACGCCGAGTTCTGCGCCGAGCTGGAGCGCGCCTTCGAAGGCCGCCTGGGGTCGGTACTGCAAGCCGATCCGCGCCTGTGCGTGCCGCTGCGCCAGCGCCATGCCAAGCGCTATGTCGCCGAGGGCCTGGCCTTGATCGGCGATGCCGCCCACACCATCCACCCGCTGGCCGGGCAGGGCGTCAACCTCGGCTTCCTCGATGCCGCCGTGCTGGCCGAGGTGCTGCAAAGCGCCTATGACCGTGGCGAGCGCCTGGCCGATGTGCGCGTGCTGAGCCGCTTCGAGCGCCGACGCATGCCGCACAACCTGGCCCTGATGGCGGCGATGGAAGGCTTCGAGCGCCTGTTCCAGGCCGATCCGCTGCCACTGCGCTGGCTGCGCAACAGCGGGCTGAAATGGGTCGAGCAGATGCCCGAAGCCAAGGCGCTGTTCGTCCGTCAGGCCCTGGGTCTGAGCGGCGATCTGCCGGAGCTGGCGAAGGCCTGAGCGTCTTGCAACATCTGGTAACGGCTGGGTCGGGCGTTCGGTTTGTGGTGGCAAATGACATTAACTACCATTTGCGCCTCATTCAGATTCCGAGGAGCGCTACCGATGTCGCCACGCAAGCATTTACTGGCTGCCCTGACCCTCACCCTGTTCGGCGGGGCTGCCCAGGCGGCCGATGAAGTGGTGGTGTATTCCTCGCGCATCGACGAGCTGATCAAGCCGGTGTTCGACGCCTACACCGCCAAGACCGGGGTGAAGATCAAATTCATCACCGACAAGGAAGCCCCGCTGATGCAGCGGATCAAGGCCGAGGGCGAGAACGGCGTGGCCGACCTGCTGCTCACCGTCGATGCCGGCAACCTCTGGCAAGCCGAGCAGATGGGCATCCTGCAGCCGATCAAGTCGGACGTGATCGATGCCAACATCCCGCAGAAATACCGCGCGTCTTCCCATGAGTGGACCGGCCTGAGCCTGCGCGCGCGGACCATCGTCTACTCCACCGAGCGGGTCAAGCCCGGCGAGCTGACCACCTACGAAGCACTGGCCGACAAGCAATGGGAAGGCCGCCTGTGCCTGCGCACGGCGAAGAAGGTCTACAACCAGTCGCTGACCGCCACCATGATCGAGACCCACGGCGAGGCCGAGACCGAGAAGCTGGTCAAGGGTTGGGTCAACAACCTGTCCACCGACGTGTTCTCCGACGACAACGCAGTGATCCACGCCATCGCCGCCGGCCAGTGCGACGTGGGTATCGTCAACACCTACTACTACGGCCGCCTGCACAAGGACGATCCGAAGCTGCCGGTCAAGCTGTTCTGGCCCAACCAGGGTGATCGCGGCGTGCACGTCAACCTGTCCGGCATCGGCCTGACCAAGCATGCGCCGCATCCGGCGGCGGCCAAGGCGCTGGTGGAGTGGATGACCGGTGAGGAGGCGCAGAAGATGTTCGCCGGTATCAACCAGGAGTTCCCGGCCAATCCTAAGGTCGCACCGTCCGAGGAAGTGGCTGCCTGGGGTAGCTTCAAGGCCGACGACCTGCCGGTGGAAGTGGCGGGCAAGCGCCAGGCCGAAGCGATTCGCCTGATGGATCGGGCTGGCTGGAACTGAGGTTCAGCCCTTATCCTCGCTGGGTCCTTGAGGGCCTCATCGCTGGCAAGCCAGCTCCCACAGGTACAGCACAAGCCTCAGGTTTGTGCTGATCTTGTGGGAGCTGGCTTGCCAGCGATAGGGCCCGCAAAAACACCACATCTCTAGAGACCCACCCCTTGTCCCGCCCCACCCAACGCCGCTGGTACCCCCTGGTCTTCGCCATCGCTGCCCTGGTGATGCTGCCCCTCAGCGTGTTGCTGCTGTCCTGGCAGAACATCGACATGCAGATCTGGTCGCACCTGCTCGATACCCAGATGAGCCGCCTGCTGGGCAACACCCTGACCCTGGTACTCGGTGTCGGCGTCGGTGTTACCCTGCTCGGCGTCAGCCTGGCCTGGCTCACCAGCCTCTGCGAGTTCCCGGGGCGACGCTGGCTGGACTGGGCGCTGATGCTGCCCTTCGCCATTCCCGCCTATGTGCTGGCCTTCGTCTTCGTCGGCCTGCTGGACTTCTCCGGCCCGGTGCAGACCCTGCTGCGTGAGTGGTTCGGGCCGATGCGCCTGCCACGGGTGCGCTCCACCGGCGGGGTGATCATCGTCCTGGTGCTGGTGTTCTATCCCTACGTTTACCTGCTGGCGCGCAATGCTTTTCTGGCCCAGGGCAAGGGCCTGATGGAGGCGGCGCGGGTGCTCGGGCAATCGCCCTTGCAGGCGTTCTGGCGCGTTGCCCTGCCCATGGCGCGGCCGGCCATTCTTGCCGGCGTGGCCCTGGCCTTGATGGAAACCCTAGCGGACTTCGGTGCTGTCTCGGTGTTCAACTTCGACACCTTCACCACCGCCATCTACAAGACCTGGTACGGCTTCTTCAGCCTGTCCAGCGCCGCGCAACTGGCCAGCCTGCTATTGCTTGCAGTGATGCTGGTGCTCTACGGCGAGCGCCGTGCCCGGGGTGCGGTGCGCAGCAGCAACGAGCGGCCGCGGGGCAAGGCGCTGTATCACCTGCGCGGGATCAAGGCTGCCGCGGCCAGTGGCTGGTGCCTGCTGGTGTTCGCCTGTGCCTTCGTCGTGCCGGTGCTGCAATTGCTGGCCTGGTTCTGGCAGCGCGGCCGCTTTGACCTCGACGAGCGCTATACCGCGCTGATCCTGCACACCCTCTACCTCGGTGCCGCCGCGGCGCTGATCACCGTCTGCGTCGCCCTGCTGCTGGCCTTCGCCCGGCGCCAGTCTTCTGCACCGGCCATCCGCGCCGGGGTCAGCCTGGCCAACCTCGGTTACGCGTTGCCGGGCTCGGTGCTGGCGGTGGCGATCATGCTGGCCTTCAGTTACCTCGACCGTGAACTGGTGATCCCGCTGTCCGGCTGGCTGGGTGGAGCTGGCAAACCGCTGCTGCTGGGCAGCCTGTCGGCCCTGCTGCTGGCCTACCTGGTGCGTTTCATCGCGGTGGCCTACGGGCCGCTGGAAAACAGCCTGGGGCGCATCCGTCCGTCGCTGCCGGAGGCAGCACGCAGCCTGGGTGTCAGTGGGCCTGGATTGTTTTTCAAGGTGTATCTCCCGCTACTGGTGCCCGGGGCGCTGAGCGCGGCGCTGCTGGTGTTCGTCGATGTGCTCAAGGAGATGCCGGCCACCTTGCTGATGCGGCCTTTCGGCTGGGACACGCTGGCGGTGCGGGTGTTCGAGATGACCAGCGAAGGCGAGTGGGCGCGGGCTTCGCTGCCGGCCCTGACCCTGGTGCTGGTCGGCCTGCTGCCGGTCATCGGACTGATACGGCGTTCCGCCCGCCATCCGGGTCAGAGTCACTGACGGATGCCACCCGGCTTCCTTGCGGATACAATGCGCGGCATTCGCTGCGGCCGGTCCAGCACCGGGTAGCCGGAACGCTGCCCTCAGCCGTAGCTTCGCCACGCCCGGAAGGAGAAACCCATGGGACAGCGTACGCCTTTGTATGACCTGCACCTGGCGCTTGGCGCCAAGATGGTCGATTTTGGCGGTTGGGATATGCCCCTGCATTACGGCTCGCAGGTCGAGGAGCACCACCAGGTGCGCCGCGACTGCGGCGTCTTCGACGTGTCGCACATGACCGTCATCGATATCGCCGGCACCGATGCCGGTGTCTGGCTGCGTCACTTGCTGGCCAACGATATCGTCCGCCTGGACGCCCCCGGCAAGGCCCTCTACAGCCCCCTGCTCAATGATGAGGGCGGGGTGATCGACGACCTGATCGTCTATCGCCTGGACGAGGGTTATCGCCTGGTGGTCAACGCCGCCACCCGCGACAAGGATCTGGCCTGGCTTGAAGCCCGCCGCAGTGGCTTCGAAGTGCAATTCCGCGAGCGTCCGGAGCTGGCCATCCTGGCCATCCAGGGCCCGCAGGCGCGGGAGAAGGTCGCCGAGTTGCTCAGCGCCTCCCGCGCGGCGCTGATCCGTGAGCTGAAACCGTTCGAAGGCCGCTTCGAAGGCGACTGGTTCATCGCCCGTACCGGTTATACCGGCGAGGACGGTCTGGAAATCATTCTTCCCGCCCTGCAGGCCCCGGCCTTCTTCAACGACCTGGTCGGTGCCGGTATCGCCCCGAGCGGTTTGGGGGCCCGCGATACCCTGCGCCTCGAAGCCGGCATGAACCTGTACGGCAACGATATCGACGAAACCCATTCGCCACTCACCTCCAACCTGGCCTGGACCATCGCCTGGGAGCCTGCCGAGCGTGATTTCATCGGGCGCCGGGCCCTGGAAGCCGAAAAGAGCCGTGGCATATCGCTGAAGCTGGTCGGCCTGGTGCTGGAGGAGCGCGGTGTATTGCGCGCTCACCAGGTGGTGCGTGTAGCGGAAATTGGCGAAGGAGAGATCACCAGTGGTAGTTTCTCGCCTACGCTGAGCAAGGCTATCGCTCTGGCGCGCCTTCCGATGGCGACCGCCGACCGGGCCGAGGTGGAAATCCGCGGCAAATGGTACCCGGTGCGTGTGGTCAAACCGACCTTCGTGCGCCACGGCCGAATCCTGGTCTAACTTATTTTTGCGGGCCGACCGCTGACCCTGTTGAGGAACAACCTAATGAGCCAAATCCCTGCCGAACTGCGTTACGCCGAAAGCCACGAGTGGGCCCGTCTGGAAGCCGATGGCACCGTGACCGTCGGTATCAGTGATCACGCCCAGCAAGCCCTGGGCGATGTGGTATTCGTCGAGCTGACCGAAGTCGGCAAGGAGTTCGAACAGGGCGACGCGGCAGGTGTTGTCGAGTCGGTGAAGGCCGCTTCGGACATCTACGCCCCGGTTGCCGGCGAAGTCATCGCGGTCAACGATGAGCTGGCCGATAACCCCGAGCTGCTCAACGAAGAACCCTACGAGTCGTGGATCTTCAAGCTCAAGCCAGCCGACAAGGCGGACCTGGACAAGCTGATGAGCGCTGAGCAGTACGCCACCTTCATTGGCGAGTAAGCCTTTCGCAGTTTTTCCCGCACGATCGGCGATCCCTTCCTAGACTCTAATGGCCCCGGCATCCACCGGGGCTTGGTCTAGGAAGAGAGAGCTGCCATGTCCTTGTTGCCGTCCCTGAGCCAACTGCACGACCCCAATTCTTTCCTGCGCCGTCATCTCGGCCCCGATGCCGCCGAGCAGCAAGCCATGCTCGATGTCCTGGGTGTCGCCAGCCGTACCGAGCTGATCGAGCAGACCGTGCCGCCGGGCATTCGCTTCAATCGCCCCCTCGACTTGCCGCCGGCCCTGGATGAACAGGCCGCACTCGAGCGCCTGCGTGGCTACGCCGAACAGAACCAGCGCTGGACCAGCCTGATCGGCATGGGCTACCACGCGACCCGCACGCCGACGGTGATCCTGCGCAATGTCCTGGAAAACCCGGGCTGGTACACCGCCTATACGCCGTATCAGCCGGAAATCGCCCAGGGCCGCCTGGAAGCCCTGCTGAACTTCCAGCAGATGATCATCGACCTCACCGGCCTGGGCCTGGCCAATGCCTCGCTGCTCGATGAAGCCACCGCCGCCGGCGAAGCCATGGCCCTGGCCAAGCGGGTGAGCAAGTCGCGCAGCAATCGCTTCTTCGCCGACGAGCATTGCCATCCGCAGACCCTCTCGGTGCTGCAGACCCGCGCCGAAGGCTTCGGTTTCGAGCTGGTGATCGACGCCCTGGCCAACCTCGACCAGCACGAGGTGTTCGGCGCCCTGCTGCATTACCCCAATACTCACGGCGGCGTGCATGACCTGCGCCCGGCCATCCAGCACCTGCACAGCCAGCAGGCCATCGCCTGCGTCGCCGCCGATCTGCTCAGCCTGCTGCTGTTGACCCCGCCGGGCGAGCAGGGCGCCGACGTGGTGCTTGGCTCGTCGCAGCGCTTTGGCGTGCCAATGGGCTACGGCGGTCCGCACGCGGCGTATTTCGCCTGCCGCGACGAATTCAAGCGGGCCATGCCCGGGCGCATCATCGGCGTGTCCAAGGATGCCCGCGGCAGCCTGGCCTTACGCATGGCCCTGCAGACCCGCGAGCAACACATCCGCCGCGAGAAGGCCAACTCGAATATCTGCACGGCCCAGGTGCTGCTGGCCAATATCGCCGGCTTCTACGCCGTCTACCACGGCCCGGACGGGCTGCGCCGCATCGCCCAGCGGGTGCACCGGCTGACCACCATTCTCGCCGCCGGCCTCGAACGCAACGGCGTCAAGCGCCTCAACCAGCACTTCTTCGACACCCTGACCCTGGAAGTCGGCGGCAGCCAGACTGCGATCATCCAGAGCGCCGAGGCGGCGCGGATCAACCTGCGCATCCTCGGGCGTGGCCATCTGGGCGTGAGCCTCGACGAAACCTGCGACGAAAGCACGGTGCTGCGCCTGTTCGATATCTTCCTCGGCGTCGATCACGGCCTGAAGGTCGAGGAACTGGACGGTGAGGACCTGCCCGCCGGTATCCCCGATGCCCTGCTGCGCCGCAGCGATTACCTGACCCACCCGGTGTTCAACCTGCACCACAGCGAAACCGAGATGCTGCGTTATCTCAAGCAACTGGAAAACAAGGACCTGGCGCTGAACCAGTCGATGATCCCGCTGGGATCCTGCACCATGAAACTCAATGCCAGCAGCGAGATGATCCCCATCACCTGGCCCGGTTTCGCCGAGTTGCATCCGTTCGCGCCGGTGGAGCAGGCGACCGGCTACAAGGCATTGATCGACGAACTGGAAAGCTGGCTGTGCGCGATCACCGGCTTCGATGCCATCTGCATGCAGCCCAACTCCGGGGCCCAGGGTGAATACGCCGGGCTGCTGGCGATCAGCAAGTATCACCGCAGCCGGCAACAGGGGCAGCGCGATATCTGCCTGATCCCGGCCTCGGCCCACGGCACCAATCCGGCTTCGGCGCAGATGGCCGGGATGCAGGTGGTGATCGTGGCCTGCGACAACGCCGGCAACGTCGACCTGGAAGATCTCAAGCTCAAGGCGAAGGAAGCGGGCGAGCGGCTGTCGTGTCTGATGGCCACCTACCCGTCGACCCATGGCGTGTACGAAGAGGGCATCAGCGAGATCTGCGAGGTTATCCACAGGCATGGTGGCCAGGTCTACATGGACGGTGCCAACCTCAATGCCCAGGTCGGCCTGGCGCGACCGGCGGATATCGGCGCCGATGTCTCGCACATGAACCTGCACAAGACCTTCTGCATTCCCCATGGTGGCGGCGGCCCGGGCATGGGCCCGATCGGCGTGCGCGCGCACCTGGCGCCCTTTGTCGCCAGCCATCCGGTGATCCCGGTGCCTGGCCCGGACCCGCAGAACACGGCGGTCAGTGCTGCACCCTGGGGCAGTGCGAGCATCCTGCCGATCAGCTGGATGTATATCGCCATGATGGGGCCGCAACTGGCGGATGCCAGCGAGGTGGCGATCCTTTCCGCCAACTACCTGGCCGAGCGTCTGGGTGGCGCGTTCCCGGTGCTCTATCGCGGGCGCAACGAGCGAGTGGCCCACGAATGCATCCTTGACCTGCGTCCGCTCAAGGCGCAGACCGGGATCAGCGAGGAGGATGTGGCCAAGCGCCTGATGGACTACGGCTTCCATGCGCCGACCATGTCGTTCCCGGTGCCGGGGACCTTGATGGTCGAGCCCACCGAGAGCGAGCCGAAGGCCGAGCTGGATCGCTTTGTCGAAGCCATGCTGAGCATCCGTGCGGAAATCGCCGAGGTGCAGAACGGCAACTGGTCGGCCGAGGACAACCCGCTCAAGCGCGCGCCGCATACCCTGGCGGACGTGCTGGGCGTATGGGACCGGCCGTACAGCATCGCCCAGGCGGTGGCGCCCAGCGAGCATGCCCGGCAGCACAAGTACTGGCCGGCGGTGAATCGGGTGGACAACGTGTATGGCGACCGCAACCTGTTCTGTGCTTGCGTGCCGGTGGAGGACTATCGCTGAGCTCTTGGTTGTCCTTCAGGGCCCTATCGCCGGCAACGCCGGCTCCCACAGTGTCTGCGGCGCTGCTGAACCTGTGGGAGCCGGCGTTGCCGGCGATGAGGCCCTCGATGTTCATACTGAGATCAGGTCCACCTCCGTTTGGGTCGTCACCCCCGCCGCAATCTTGCGCAAGCCATTCTCTCGCAACCCCTCCATCCCCTCGCTGCGCGCCTGCCGGCGCAGTTCCAGTACATCGCACTCAGCCCCGATCATCCCCCTGAGCCGCTCATTCAGCTCCAGCACCTCGTACACCCCGGTACGCCCGCGATACCCTGTCTGCCGGCACTCGCGGCAGCCCACGGCGCCGTTGGGCTGTTTGCAGGACTCACACAAGGTCCGCACCAGCCGCTGCGCCAGCACGCCGACCAGGGTCGCCTTGAGCAGATAATGCGCAACCCCCAGTTCCAGCAAGCGCCCGATGGCCGAGCAGGCGTCGTTGGTGTGCAGGCTGGCCAGCACCAGGTGCCCGGTCAGCGCGGCCTGGATCGCCACCTGCGCGGTTTCCAGGTCGCGGATCTCGCCGACCATGATGATGTCCGGGTCCTGACGCAGCAGCGCCCGCACGCCGCTGGCGAAGTCCAGGCCGATGCCGGGCTGCACCTGGGTCTGGTTGAATGCCGGCTCGACCATCTCGATGGGGTCTTCCAGGGTGCAGACGTTGACCTGCGGCGTCGCCAGTTGCTTGAGCGCGTTGTACAGGGTGCTGGTCTTGCCCGAGCCGGTCGGCCCGGTAACGAGGATGATGCCGTGGGGCTGGTGCAGCATGGCCTGCCAGCGGGTCAGTTCGGCGCCGTCGAAGCCCAGGGCGCGGTTGTCCTGGCGCAGCAGTTGTGGATCGAAAATGCGCATGACCAGCTTTTCGCCGAAGGTGGTCGGCAGGGTCGAAAGGCGCAGTTCGACCTCATCGCCGGCCGGGGTGCGGGTCTTGATCCGGCCGTCCTGGGGGCGGCGTTTTTCCGCGACATTCATCCGTCCGAGGTTTTTCAGGCGGCTGGTGATGGCCAGGGTCACCGCCGGCGGAAAGGGGTAGGCATCGTGCAGCACCCCGTCGATGCGCAGGCGTAGCCGGCCCTGATCGCGGCGTGGTTCCAGGTGGATATCGCTGGCGCGCTGTTCGAAGGCGTACTGCAACAGCCAGTCGACGATGCTGACGATATGCGCGTCATCTGCCTCGGCCTGGCCGTCGCCCAGTTCCAGAAGCTGTTCCAGGTTGCCGCTGGCCGGGGCCGGGGTGTCCTGCGCGCTGGCGTCGCTGACCGAGCGGGCGAGGCGGAAGAAGTCCTGGCTGATCTGGCGGATGCGCAGCGGACTGGCCACGACCCGCCTGACCTGGCGCTTGAGGACCTGGGCCAGGTCCGCTTCCCAGGCACAGACCCACGGCTCGGCACTGGCGACGGTGACGCTGTCGGCACTGTGCGCCACCACCAGGATGCCGTGGCGGCGGGCGAAGGCTGCGGACATCAGGCCGGTCATGCCCGGCAGGTCGATGGCCAGCGGATCGAGGCGCAGAAAGGGTTGGCCGGCCTGGTGCGCCAGCCATTGGCACAGGCTGTCCAGGTCGAGGCGCCGGCCGGGATGGCGCAGGTCGTCGAGCTGCTGCTCGGCGATGGTTTCCAGTGGGTGTTCGCCCGGCGCTTCGTGCTTGAAGCGCTGCCGGGATTCGGCGGTGATAAGGCGCTGGGCGATCAGGCTGTCCAGCACCTGGAACAGCTCCAGTCGGCGGTCCATTGGCGACGTCCTTGTGCAATGGAGAAATTGCCAAGGCTAGTCACCAGATGCGAGCTCGTCGGGTCAGAAGCGTTGCGACGTTTGTCCATGGTTCTGTGTCGTGAGCAGTGCGGTACGCAGCACCACCTCGCAGACACAGATCAGGTTGCGCATCTTCTGTGCGATCAACTGGGCGCGGTGCCAGCTCAAGCCATCGATGGCGATCTCCACCTGCAGCAGGTCGGCCTGCTGGCGCATCTGCACGCCTTGCGGCAGCAGGCATTGCAGGGCGAACAGATTGAGGATGCGGCAAAGGCTGTCGGATTCCGGCTCGACCTGAAGCTGATAGTGGTAGCGCACCTTGTTGTTTTCGCCGCCGACGATGTCGGCATGGGGAAGTTGCGCGGCGGCGAAGTGGTCAGGACGTTCAAGTGCGGTCATGGGAATCCTCCGAAAGCAGTGAAGGAATCTTTGCACGGCGAAGGGGAGATTATTTTCCTATCATTGGCCTCTGCGACTTTTTTTCGAATTGTTTAATTCGCTGATGGCCAATATGAGGGAAAAATCATGCAGAGCGCCTTGGACGCCTATGACCGCCGCATTCTGGCCCTGCTGCAGGACGATGCATCGCTGTCCAGCGCGCAGATCGCCGAGAAGGTCGGGCTTTCGCAATCGCCGTGCTGGCGGCGGATCCAGCGGCTCAAGGACGAGGGGGTGATCCGCGGCCAGGTGACCCTGCTGGATCGCAAGAAGATCGGCCTCAACACGCAGATCTTCGCCGAGGTCAAACTCAACGCTCACGGGCGCTCCAACTTCGCCGAGTTCACCGAGGCGATCCGCGGTTTTCCGGAAGTGCTGGAGTGTTATGTGCTGATGGGGGCGGTGGACTTTCTGCTGCGCATCGTCACCCCGGATATCGAGGCCTACGAGCGCTTCTTCTTCGAGAAGCTGTCGCTGGTGCCGGGGATCCAGGAGGTCAACTCGACCGTGGCGCTGTCGGAGATCAAGTCCACCACCAGCCTCCCGGTCCTGCGCTGAAACACCTCGCGGGCGGGCATTGCGCTCCGCCCGCGAGACAGCCGCTTACTTGCGTACCAGGTGCTTCCAGCCGCGGCTCTGGGCCACGGCGAAGGCCTGCTGGACGCGGGCGTCGAGGACTTCGTCGCTGATCGGCTGGTTGGCCAGCTGTTGCAGCTTGCTCAGCTCGCCGTACAGGCGGTCCAGTTCCGGTGCTTCCAGCAGCACGTTGCGCGCGTAGTGCAGCCAGGTCAGCAGACGCTCGATACGCGGCAGCTGCTCGGCCAGGTCTTCCGGCTGCTGCTGGTACAGCGGCAGTTGCAGGGCCTTGGCTTCGTCGCCCAGCTCCACGTTCAGCCAGTTGGCCAGCGCGGCCGCGCCCTGGCGTTCGCCGCGCTTGTTGCGCTCGGCGGTCCAGCCGCGGGCCAGCAGCCAGCGCGAGGTGTCCAGGGAGAACTGGCCCCAGCGGTTGTCCAGCAGCTCGTCGGCGAACTGCTCGGGGGCGGCGCGGCGTACGTCTTCGTCGTCGTTACCGGCCAGGACCAGGGTGCGCCAGTCTTCCAGCAGGGCGTCGAGGCGGCTGCGCAGGTCACGGGTGGTAGCCCGTGGTGCGGCCTGGCCAAGGCTGCTGGCCAGGGCGCGCAGTTCGCCGAGGCACTGCACCCAGTCCTGCAGCAGGCGCCATTGGCCGGTGTGCTGGTATTGCTCGGCGAGGCGCTGGCTGCTGGCGAGCAGGTGCCAGGCGATGGCCGAGAAGGCGTCGTCCAGGGACATTTCCGGGTTCAGCTCGGGCGCTGCCAGGTTGACGTGGTAGCTGGACGGGTCGAGCAGGCGGTAACCGCGCTCGGCCTTGCTGATGTCGCAAGGGAACAGCGGCAGGCTGGCGGCCAGCTCGGCGGCCAGTTCCAGCAGGGCTTCCGGCTCGCCTTCGCGCAGTTCCAGCTCCAGCTCGCAGATTTCTTCCTTCTGCTTGCCAACGCTGACGGTACCGAGGTCCAGAGCGGCTTCGATGACCACCTTGGACTTGCCCCGGCCCCAGGCGATATCGGCGAATTCGCGGACGAAATCGGTGGTGAACAGCGGTTTGATGGTTTTCTTGTCCAGCTCGGCGAGGGACGCCGGCCAGCAGGTGTCGTCGAGCTTCTTCAGGTCCAGCTTGGCCTTGGGCAGTTCCCACTGGAACTCGTTGCGCTCGGACAGGCCGGCGACGCTGTTGCCGCGGGTCTTCAGGGTCTGGATCACCACGTCGCCGTCACGGCGCAGGCGCAGGGCAACCTTGGCCGAGGACAGATCGCGTTCCGGGGTGTCGAAGTACTGGTTGAGCAGTTCGCGCTGCTGCCAGCCGGACTTGTTGCGCTTTTTCAGCAGCGGGTGTTCGCGCAGGGCGGCGAGGGTCTCGCGGCTGATGCGCAGTTTGATTTCGGTTTCTTTATTCATTGCCGGGTAACCAGGCTGGAAGGGCGGGGTACGTCTTGGCCGTGCAGTGTACAGGACTGAACCGCCCACGGTTTATTCATGCAGCCCGATGGCCCTATGATGGGGGCCGTTTCCAGGAGAACAGCCATGTCGCTGCCATCGCTCAAGGACCAGTTCGCCGCGCTGATCGCGGTGCCTTCGGTCAGCTGTACCCAACCCGACCTGGACCAGTCCAACCGTGCCGTGATCGATCTGCTTGCCGGTTGGCTCGGCGACCTGGGCTTTTCCTGCGAGATCCAGCAGGTCACCCCGGGCAAGTTCAACCTGCTCGCCAGCTTCGGCAGCGGCCCAGGTGGGCTGGTGCTGGCCGGACACAGCGATACCGTGCCGTACGATCCGCAACTGTGGAAAACCGACCCGCTGAAGCTCAGCGAGGAAGGCGACCGCTGGATCGGCCTGGGCGTGTGCGACATGAAGGGCTTCTTTCCGTTGATCATCGAGGCGGTCCGCCCCTTGCTCGACCAGCCGTTCAAGCAGCCGTTGCTGATCCTCGCCACCTGCGACGAAGAGAGTTCGATGTCCGGTGCCCGCGCCCTGGCCGAGGCCGGACGGCCGCTGGGGCGTGCGGCGGTGATCGGCGAACCGACCGGGCTCAAGCCGATCCGCCTGCACAAGGGCGTGATGATGGAACGTGTGGATATCCTCGGGCGCAGCGGTCATTCGTCGGATCCGTCCCTCGGCCATAGCGCCCTGGAGGCGATGCACCAGGTGATGGGCGCGCTGATGGACCTGCGCCGGCAATGGCAGCGCGAGTACAACAACGCCCAGTTCAGCGTGCCGCAACCGACCATGAACTTCGGTTGCATCCACGGCGGCGACAACCCCAACCGCATCTGCGGCCAGTGCGCCCTGGAGTTCGACCTGCGGCCGCTGCCGGGCATGGACCCGCAGGTACTGCGGGCGGCGATCCGCAGCAAGTTGGCGCCGCTGGCCGAGCAGCACCAGGTGAAGATCGACTATGCGCCGCTGTTCCCCGAGGTGCCGCCGTTCGAACAGAGCGCGGATGCGGAACTGGTGCAACTGGCCGAACGTCTTACCGGTCATGCGGCCCAGGCCGTAGCTTTCGGCACCGAAGCGCCTTATCTTCAGCGGCTGGGCTGCGAGACCCTGGTGCTTGGTCCCGGCGATATCGCCTGTGCCCACCAGCCCGGCGAGTACCTTGAACTGTCACGCCTGGAGCCTACAGTGCATCTATTGCGTGAATTGATTCAGCATTACTGCCTCGACTCGGCGATCGCCCGTTGAGGTCCATCCCTTTCTGCCAGAGGAGAACGCGTGTGACGTCTTGCCTGCTGCGACGATAACCCTCGAGCGCTGTGTGCCGTTCCGTTCTTGATTCACTTTCTACAGGCTCAGGTCATGCCCGAATACGTCAACTGGCTGCGTCATGCTTCTCCCTACATCAATGCCCACCGGGACTGCACCTTCGTGGTCATGCTCCCGGGAGACGGGGTCGAACACCCCAACTTCGGCAATATCGTCCACGATCTGGTGCTACTGCACAGCCTCGGGGTACGCCTCGTTCTGGTGCACGGTTCCCGCCCGCAAATCGAAAGCCGCCTGGCCGCCCGTGGCCTGAGTGCGCACTATCACCACGGCCTGCGCATCACCGATGCGGCGACCCTGGAGTGCGTGATCGACGCGGTGGGCCAACTGCGTATCGCCATCGAGGCGCGGCTGTCCATGGACATGGCCAACTCGCCGATGCAGGGCGCGCGCCTGCGGGTGGCCTCGGGCAACCTGGTGACCGCGCGGCCGATCGGCGTGGTCGAAGGCGTCGACTACCACCACACCGGTGAAGTGCGCCGGGTCGACCGCAAGGGCATCAATCGCCTGCTCGACGAGCGCTCCATCGTCCTGCTGTCGCCGCTGGGCTACTCGCCTACCGGCGAGATCTTCAACCTGGCCTGTGAAGACGTCGCCACCCGCGCGGCCATCGACCTGGCGGCGGACAAGCTGCTGCTGTTCGGCGCCGAGCCGGGGCTGCTGGATGCCGAAGGTCGGCTGGTCAAGGAAATCCGTCCGCAGCAGGTGGCGCCGCATCTGGCTCGTCTGGGCAGCGATTATCAGGGCGAGTTGCTGGACGCGGCGGCGCAGGCCATCCGTGGTGGTGTGCCGCGCAGCCATATCGTCAGCTACGTGGAAAACGGTGCGCTGCTCAACGAGCTGTTCACCCGTGGCGGCGGCGGTACGCTGGTGGCGCAGGAGCAGTTCGAGCTGGTCCGCGAGGCGGCGATCGAGGATGTCGGTGGCTTGCTGGAACTGATCAGCCCGCTGGAAGAGCAGGGCATCCTGGTGCGGCGTTCCCGCGAGGTGCTGGAGCGGGAGATCGAGCAGTTCAGCGTGGTGGAGCGGGAAAGCACCATCATTGCCTGTGCGGCGTTGTATCCGATTGCTGATTCCGACGCGGGGGAACTGGCTTGCCTGGCGGTGAACCCGGAGTATCGCCACGGCGGGCGCGGGGATGATCTGCTGGAGCGGATCGAGGAGCGGGCGCGGGCAATGGGGCTGAAAACCCTGTTCGTGCTGACGACCCGGACGGCGCACTGGTTCCGCGAGCGGGGCTTCGTGCCCAGTGGTGTGGAGCGGCTGCCGGCGGCGCGGGCTTCGCTGTACAACTACCAGCGTAATTCGAAGATCTTCGAGAAAGCTTTGTAGGGCTCAAGATCCTATCGCCGGCAACGCCGGCTCCCACAGGTACTGCGGTGCACGCGGTCTCTGTGGGAGCCGGCGTTGCCGGCGATGAGGCCATGAAAAACACCGCCTGATTTGGCGGTGTTTTCATTTACACGGTATGCAGGTACCAGTTGTACTCAAGGTCCGAGATCGAGTGCTCGAATTCCTCCAGTTCACTCTCCTTGCACGCGACGAAGATGTCGATGTACTTCGGATCGATGTACTTGTTGAGGATCTCGCTGTCGTCCAGCTCGCGCAGGGCATCGCGCAGGTTGTTCGGCAGGCTTTGCTCGACCTGTTCGTAGGCGTTGCCTTCGATCGGGGTGTTCGGCTCGATCTTGTTGGTCAGCCCGTGGTGCACGCCCGCCAGCACGGCGGCCATCAGCAGGTACGGGTTGGCGTCGGCACCGGCCACGCGGTGTTCGATACGCACGGCGTCCGGTGTACCGGTCGGTACGCGCAGGGCCACGGTACGGTTGTCCAGACCCCAGCTCGGCGCATTCGGCACATAGAACTGTGCGCCGAAACGACGGTACGAGTTGACGTTCGGGCAGAGGAACGCCATCGATGCGGGCAGGGTCTCGAGCACACCGCCGATCGCGTTGCGTAGCGCGGCGTTCTGCTCGGGATCCTCACTGGTGAAGATGTTCTTGCCATCCTTGTCCAGCACCGAGATATGGACGTGCAGACCATTGCCCGCCTGGCCTGGATAAGGCTTGGCCATGAAGGTGGTGTCCATTTCATGGTCGTAGGCAATGTTCTTGATCAGGCGTTTCAGCAGCACCGCGTAATCACAGGCCCGCAGCGGGTCGGCGACATGGTGCAGGTTGACTTCGAACTGCGCCGGGGCGCTTTCCTTGACGATGGCGTCGGCCGGAATGCCTTGTTCCTTCGCACCCTCGAGGATGTCCTGGAGGCAGTCGACGTATTCGTCGAGGTCGTCGATCAGGTAGACCTGGGTCGATTGCGGGCGTTTGCCGGAGATCGGCGAGCGTGGTGGCTGCGGACGGCCGTTCACGTTCTCCTGGTCGATCAGGTAGAACTCCAGTTCGAACGCGGCGCAGATGGTCAGGCCCAGCTCGTCGAACTTGCTCACCACCTGGCGCAGGACTTCCCGCGGGTCGGCGAAGAAGGGCTCGCCTTCGATTTCATGCATGGTCATCAGCAGCTGCGCGGTAGGGCGCTTCTGCCAGGGTTCGTTGGACAGGGTGCCGGGGATTGGGTAGCAGATCCGGTCGGCATCGCCGATGTCCAGGCCCAGGCCGGTGCTCTCGACGGTGGAACCGTTGATATCCAGAGCGAAGAGGGAGGCAGGCAGGTTGATGCCTTTCTCGTAAACCTTGTGGAGGCTGGTGCGCTCGATGCGCTTGCCACGCACCACACCATTCATATCTGCAATCAGAAGGTCAACGTAGAGAACCTCAGGATGTTCCTTAAGGAACGCGTTCGCTTCGTTAAGCTGAACGGCACGCGGGGGTACCGACATGATGCAACACCTTTGTTGTTAAAAATATCAATCAATTGGGGCTTGCAGGCCCAGTCAAACGGAAAGCCGGTGTGAAGTCAAGCAAGCCCCATGATGCCCTAAAAAGGCACCATGACGGCATTTTTGCTGCAATTGAGGGCGTCGACAAGGGATGCTTTCGTCGCCCGGGGCCTGGAAGACGAGTGCCGTATTTTATTTTTTACGGGGGTGTTGTGTAAAAAAATGAACAAGGCTAAGCTCGGTCGCAACCCATAACATCAATAATACCGGGGGTTACATGTTACGCCTGCCGATCATCGGCGATAGCGGCTGCCCAGTGTGGGCAGGCCTGTCCGCCATTTCCGCGAGCTGCGATCGCTACCTTTCAGTGGCGTTGGCGCCGGCCAAAATAGTTGACGGCCAAGGCGACGTGTTCCCGAAAGATTCACCTTCTCGTACTGCCATTCATGACTATAGTCGGCTCCCCGTGCATCCCGTCGATGCCGGAGCGGCATTCTCCCTGCGCGCCTTTTGCTTTGGGCCGACAGGGCATCCAGAATGCTGGAGACAGCCTGTAACGGGCGTCCCGACCATAGTCCAGGTGTTTACCTCCCGAGGTATGTATGAGTAGCAGCAATCTCGACCAGCTCACCGATTGGCTGAAAGAGCACAAGATCACCGAAGTCGAATGTCTGATCAGCGACCTGACCGGTATCACCCGGGGCAAGATCTCGCCGACCAACAAGTTCATCGCCGAAAAGGGCATGCGCCTGCCCGAGAGCGTCCTGCTGCAGACCGTGACCGGCGACTACGTCGATGACGACATCTATTACCAGCTGCTCGACCCGGCCGACATCGACATGGTCTGCCGCCCCGACGAGAACGCGGTATTCCTTGTGCCATGGGCCATCGAGCCGACCGCCCAGGTGATCCACGACACCTACGACAAGAAGGGCAACCCGGTCGAGCTGTCGCCGCGCAACGTGCTGAAGAAGGTGCTGAAACTCTATGCCGACAAGGGCTGGCAGCCGATCGTCGCGCCGGAAATGGAGTTCTACCTGACCAAGCGCTGCGAAGACCCGGACTTCCCGCTGCAACCACCGATCGGCCGCTCCGGCCGCCCGGAAACCGGTCGCCAGTCGTTCTCCATCGAAGCCGCCAACGAATTCGACCCGCTGTTCGAGGACGTCTACGACTGGTGCGAGCTGCAGAACCTCGACCTCGACACGCTGATCCACGAGGACGGCACCGCTCAGATGGAGATCAACTTCCGTCACGGCAACGCCCTGTCCCTGGCCGACCAGATCCTGGTGTTCAAGCGCACCATGCGCGAGGCCGCGCTCAAGCACAACGTCGCCGCCACCTTCATGGCCAAGCCCATGACCGGCGAGCCGGGCAGCGCCATGCACCTGCACCAGAGCATCATCGACGTCAAAACCGGGAAGAACATCTTCTCCAACGAAGACGGCAGCATGAGCGAGCTGTTCCTCTATCACATCGGCGGCTTGCAGAAATTCATCCCCGAAGTGCTGCCGCTGTTCGCCCCCAACGTCAACTCGTTCCGCCGCTTCCTGCCCGACACCTCGGCGCCGGTCAACGTGGAGTGGGGCGAGGAAAACCGCACTGTCGGCCTGCGCGTCCCGGATGCCGGCCCGCAGAACCGCCGCGTGGAAAACCGCCTGCCCGGCGCCGATGCCAACCCGTACCTGGCCATCGCCGCCAGCCTGCTGTGCGGCTATATCGGCATGGTCGAGGGCGTCAATGCCAGCGCACCGGTCCAGGGCCGTGGCTACGAGCGGCGCAACCTGCGCCTGCCGCTGACCATCGAGGACGCCCTGGAGCGCATGGAAAACTGCCGGGCGCTGGAAGCCTACCTGGGCAAGAAATTCATTGCCGGCTACGTCGCGACCAAACGCGCCGAGCATGAAAACTACAAGCGCGTGATCAGTTCCTGGGAACGTGAGTTCCTGCTGTTCGCAGTCTGATAACCCCCGGGGCCGCAGGAGCGCGGCCGCCAGAAATCGGAGAAGCACATGAGCGTCAAGAACCCGCAAACCCGCGAGTGGCAGGACCTGAGTCGTGATCATCACCTGGCGCCGTTCAGCGACTATAAACAGTTGCAGGAAAAGGGCCCGCGGATCATCACCAAGGCCCAGGGCGTGCACCTGTGGGACAGCGAGGGCAACAAGATCCTCGATGGCATGGCCGGTTTGTGGTGCGTGGCGGTCGGCTACGGGCGTGAAGAGCTGGCCGAGGCGGCAAGCAAGCAGATGCGCGAGCTGCCCTACTACAACCTGTTCTTCCAGACTGCTCACCCGCCAGCCCTGGAGTTGGCCAAGGCCATCGCCGATGTGGCGCCGGCGGGCATGAGCCATGTGTTCTTCACCGGTTCCGGCTCCGAAGGCAACGACACCGTGCTGCGCATGGTCCGCCACTACTGGGCACTGAAAGGCAAGCCGCAGAAGAAGGTGATCATCGGCCGCGTCAACGGCTACCACGGTTCCACCGTGGCCGGTGCCAGCCTCGGCGGCATGTCCGGCATGCACGAGCAGGGCGACCTGCCGATCCCGGGCATCGTCCATATCCCGCAGCCATACTGGTTCGGCGAGGGCGGCGACAAGAGCCCGGAAGAATTCGGTATCTGGGCCGCCGAGCAACTGGAGAAGAAGATCCTCGAAGTCGGCGTCGACAACGTTGCCGCCTTCATCGCCGAGCCGATCCAGGGCGCCGGCGGCGTGATCATCCCGCCAGACAGCTACTGGCCGAAGATCAAGGAAATCCTCGCCCGCTACGACATCCTCTTCGTCGCCGACGAAGTGATCTGCGGCTTCGGCCGTACCGGCGAGTGGTTCGGCTCCGACTACTACGACCTCAAGCCCGACCTGATGACCATCGCCAAGGGCCTGACCTCCGGCTACATCCCCATGGGCGGCGTGATCGTCCGTGACGAAGTGGCCAAGGTGGTCAGCGAGGGCGGCGACTTCAACCACGGCTTCACCTATTCCGGCCACCCGGTGGCGGCGGCGGTGGGCCTGGAAAACCTGCGGATCCTGCGCGACGAGAAGATCGTCGAGCGGGTTCACGAGGAAACGGCACCCTATTTGCAGAAACGTCTGCGCGAGCTGAACGACCACCCGCTGGTAGGCGAGGTTCGCGGTCTGGGCATGCTCGGCGCGATCGAACTGGTCAAGGACAAGGCCACCCGCAGCCGTTACGAAGGCAAGGCCGTCGGCATGATCTGCCGCCAGTTCTGCTTCGACAACGGCCTGATCATGCGCGCCGTGGGCGACACCATGATCATCGCGCCGCCGCTGGTGATCAGCCGTGACGAGATCGACGAACTGGTGGAAAAAGCCCGTAAATGTCTGGATCTGACCCTGGAAGCGCTGGGCTGACGAGCTGCTAGGCTGGCATGGTGGCTTTGCGGCATGCCAAGGCGTTGAAAGAGCGCCTTGGATCTTGCCAGACTAGCGACTGTTTCAGTCGCTCCCTGGCGCCGACAGGGCCGGCCGCGGAACAGATGGCTTTATAAAAATTCTGGAGCATTAACGCATGAAGAAAATGGGCAAGACGTTGCTGGCTGCGGCCCTCATGGGTGCCATGGCCTCTGCTGTTCAAGCTGAAGACAAGGTGCTGAACGTTTACAACTGGTCGGACTACATCGCTCCGGACACCATTGAAAAGTTCGAGCAGCAGACCGGCATCAAGGTCAAGTACGACGTCTTTGACAGCAACGAAACCCTCGAAGCCAAGTTGCTGGCCGGCAAGTCGGGCTACGACATCGTGGTTCCGTCCAACAACTTCCTGGCCAAGCAGATCAAGGCCGGCGTCTACCAGGAGCTGGACCGCTCCAAGCTGCCGAACTGGAAGAACCTCGACGAAGACCTGCTCAAGGCCGTCGGCGACGCCAGCGACCCGGGCAACAAGCACGCCTTCCCGTACATGTGGGGCAGCATCGGCATCGGCTACAACCCGGAGAAGGTCAAGGCCGCGCTGGGCGTCGACAAGATCGACTCCTGGGACGTGGTGTTCAAGCCCGAGAACATCGCCAAGCTCAAGAGCTGCGGCGTGAGCTTCCTCGATGCGCCGACCGAGATGATCCCGGCCGCGCTGCACTACCTGGGCCTGCCGAGCAACAGCACCAAGTCCGACGACCTGAAGAAGGCCGAGGCGCTGTTCCTGAGCATTCGTCCATCGGTTACCTACTTCCACTCCTCCAAGTACATCTCCGACCTGGCGAACGGCAACATCTGCGTGGCCGTGGGCTACTCGGGTGATCTGGAACAGTCCAAGGCCCGTGCCCACGAAGCCGGCGACAAGGTCAAGCTGAACTACGTCATTCCGAAGGAAGGCGCCGGTACCTTCTATGACATGGTCGCCATTCCGAAGGATGCCGAGCACGTCGAAGCTGCCTACAAGTTCATGGACTTCCTGATGCAGCCGGAAATCATGGCCGGCATCACCAATGCCGTGCGCTTCCCGAACGGCAACAAGGCGGCGACCGAGTTCGTCGACAAGGACATCACCAGCGATCCGAGCATCTATCCGCCGGCTGAAGTGAAGAAACAGCTGTACGCGATCGCCGCGCCTGAAGCCAAGGCCCAGCGCGAGATCACCCGCAGCTGGACCAAGATCAAGTCGGGCAAATAAGCCGATCTGAGCCATGGGGCGCGGCGCAAGCCGCGTCCTTGACGGCTGCGACAGAAATTTTTTTTGCTGGATGGGTGTATCGAAGGTAAGTTGCGCGCCGGTTCGGTGATCCGGCAGTCATGTCTGCCGCTCGCCACACGGGCACTAAATGTAGAGGACCTCCCACTTGTCTATTTCCCTACTTCGCAAGGCCGTTCTGGCTGGAGCGGGTCTGACGCTGGCTTGCAGCGTCCAAGCGGCGCCCACGGTGCACATTTACAACTGGTCGGACTACATCGGCCAGACCACCCTCGCGGACTTCGAAAAGGCCACCGGCATCAAGCCGCTGTATGACGTTTTCGACTCCAACGAAACTCTGGAAGGCAAGCTACTGGCCGGTCGCACCGGCTATGACGTGGTGGTGCCGTCCAACCATTTCCTCGGCAAGCAGATCAAGGCCGGCGCGTTCCAGAAGCTCGACCGTGCCCAGCTGCCGAACTTTGCCAACCTCGATCCCGCCCTGCTCAAGCGCCTTGAGCGCAATGACCCGGGCAACCAGTACGCCGTGCCCTACCTGTGGGGCACCAACGGCATCGGCTACAACGTCGAGAAGGTCAAGGCGGTGCTGGGCACCGACAAGATCGACTCCTGGGCCACCCTGTTCGAGCCGGAGAACATCAAGAAGCTCTCCAGCTGCGGCGTCGCCTTCCTCGACTCGGCGGACGAAATGCTGCCGGCGATGCTCAATTACCTGGGGCTCAACCCCAACAGCGAAGACCCCAAGGATTACAAGAAGGCCGAGGACAAGCTCCTCGCCATTCGCCCCTACGTGACCTACTTCCACTCCTCCAAGTACATCTCCGACCTGGCCAACGGCGACATCTGCGTGGCCGCCGGCTTCTCCGGCGATGTGTTCCAGGCCAAGGCCCGCGCCGAAGAGGCGGGCAAGGGAGTGGACGTGGCTTATGTGATTCCCAAGGAAGGAGGCAACCTCTGGTTCGACATGCTGGCCATCCCCAAGGATGCCGGCAACGTCAAGGAGGCCCATGCCTTCATCAACTATCTGCTCGAACCTGCGGTTATCGCCCAGGTCAGCGATTACGTCGGTTACGCCAACCCGAACCCCAGGGCTGGCGAGCTGATGGACCAGGATGTCCGCAAGGATCCGGCGGTCTACCCACCGCAGGAAGTGATCGACAAGCTGTACGTCAATTCCGAGTTGCCGCCCAAAGTGCAGCGTTTGATGACCCGCATCTGGACCAAGGTCAAGTCGGGTAAATAACAAATCCGGACCCGCCACGGCAGGGGCGGGTGCAGAACATTCTGTTGGGAGTTTCACACATGGCAGTTGCCTCCGGCGCCTATAAGAAAGCCCTCGAAGGCGACCAGCAACCCAAGCAGGTGCTGGTCAAGATCGATCGGGTCACGAAGAAGTTCGACGAAACCGTCGCGGTGGACGATGTCTCCCTCGAAATCAGGAAGGGCGAGATCTTCGCCCTGCTCGGTGGTTCCGGCTCGGGTAAATCGACCCTGCTGCGCATGCTCGCCGGTTTCGAGCGTCCGACCGAAGGGCGGATTTTCCTCGATGGCGTCGACATCACCGACATGCCGCCCTACGAGCGGCCGATCAACATGATGTTCCAGTCCTATGCGCTGTTCCCGCACATGACCGTGGCGCAGAACATCGCCTTCGGCCTGCAGCAGGACAAGATGCCCAAGGCCGAGATCGAAGCCCGCGTGGCCGAGATGCTCAAGCTGGTGCACATGACCCAGTACGCCAAGCGCAAGCCGCACCAGCTCTCCGGCGGTCAGCGCCAGCGTGTGGCCCTGGCCCGCTCCCTGGCCAAGCGGCCGAAGCTGCTGCTGCTCGACGAGCCGATGGGTGCGCTGGACAAGAAACTGCGTTCGCAGATGCAGCTTGAGCTGGTCGAGATCATCGAGCGCGTCGGCGTGACCTGCGTGATGGTGACCCACGACCAGGAAGAGGCCATGACCATGGCCCAGCGCATCGCCATCATGCACCTCGGCTGGATTGCCCAGATCGGCAGCCCGATCGACGTCTACGAGACCCCGACCAGCCGCCTGGTCTGCGAATTCATCGGCAACGTCAACCTGTTCGAGGGTGAAGTGGTCGACGACGCCGAAGGCCATGCGCTGATCGCCAGCCGGGAGCTGGAGCGCCCGATCTACGTCGGCCACGGTGTCACCACCTCGGTGGAAGACAAGTCGATCACCTACGCCCTGCGTCCGGAGAAGCTGCTGGTCACCGCGCAGCAACCGACCTGCGAATACAACTGGTCGCGCGGCAAGGTCCACGACATCGCCTACCTCGGCGGCCATTCGGTGTTCTACGTCGAGCTGCCGAGCGGCAAGATCGTCCAGTCCTTCGTCGCCAACGCCGAACGCCAGGGCTCGCGTCCGACCTGGGGCGATGAAGTCTACGTCTGGTGGGAAGACGACAGCGGCGTGGTACTGCGCTCATGAGCCCGCGCAAGCTCAAGCGAGCGCTCAACCGCATAACGCCCGAGGGACGCCATGTCGTCATCGGTATTCCGTTCCTGTGGCTGTTCCTGTTCTTCATGCTGCCGTTCTTCATCGTCCTGAAGATCAGCTTCGCTGAAGCGGACGTGGCGATCCCGCCGTACACCGAGATCTACAGCTACGTCGAGGACAAGATCCAGGTGGTGCTCAACCTGGCCAACTACGGCCTGTTGACCGAGGACGAGCTGTACATCTCGGCCTACCTGGGCTCGTTGAAGATGGCCTTCTTCAGCACCTTGCTGTGCCTGCTGATCGGCTACCCGATGGCCTACGCCATCGCCAATGCACGCAAGGACATCCAGACCGTCCTGCTGCTGCTGATCATGATGCCGACCTGGACCGCGATCCTGATCCGCGTCTATGCCTGGATGGGCATTCTCAGCAACAACGGCCTGCTCAATGCCTTCCTGATGTGGCTGGGGCTGATCGACCAGCCTCTGCAGATCCTCAACACCAACCTGGCGGTGTATATCGGCGTGGTCTATTCGTACCTGCCGTTCATGATCCTGCCGCTGTTCGCCAACCTGGTGAAGCATGACCAGAGCCTGCTGGAAGCCGCGTCGGACCTGGGTTCGAGCCGTTTCAACAGCTTCTGGAAAATCACCGTGCCGCTGTCGAAGAACGGCATCATCGCCGGCTGCATGCTGGTGTTCATCCCGGTGGTGGGCGAGTTCGTGATTCCTGAGCTGCTCGGTGGTCCCGAGACCCTGATGATCGGTAAGGTCCTCTGGCAGGAATTCTTCAACAACCGTGACTGGCCGGTGGCCTCGGCCCTGGCAGTGGTGATGCTGGTGATCCTGATCGTGCCGATCCTGCTGTTCAACCGCAGCCAGGCGAAAGAGATGGAGGGCCGGGCATGAAGCGCGTCGGATTTTCCAATGTAATGCTGGTCCTCGGCTTGCTGTTCATCTACCTGCCGATGCTGATCCTGGTGATCTACTCGTTCAACGCCTCCAAGCTGGTGACGGTCTGGGGCGGCTGGTCGGTGAAGTGGTACGTCGGCCTGCTCGACAACACCCAGTTGATGGGTTCGGTGATGCGCTCGCTGGAGATCGCCTGCTACACCGCGATCGCCGCCGTGGCGCTGGGCACCCTGGCGGCCTTCGTGCTGACCCGGGTCACCCGCTTCAAGGGCCGTACCCTGTTCGGTGGCCTGGTCACCGCGCCGCTGGTCATGCCTGAGGTGATCACCGGTCTGTCGCTGTTGCTGCTGTTCGTGGCCATGGCGCAGATGATCGGCTGGCCGCAGGAGCGTGGCATCGTCACCATCTGGATTGCCCACACCACCTTCTGCGCGGCCTATGTGGCGGTGGTGGTGTCGGCCCGCCTGCGCGAGCTGGACCTGTCCATTGAAGAGGCGGCCATGGACCTGGGTGCGCGGCCGTGGAAGGTGTTCTTCCTGATCACCATCCCGATGATTGCGCCGTCGCTGGCGGCGGGCGGCATGATGTCCTTCGCCCTGTCGCTGGACGACCTGGTACTGGCGAGCTTCGTGTCCGGTCCGGGTTCCACCACCCTGCCGATGGAAGTGTTCTCGGCGGTGCGCCTGGGCGTGAAGCCTGAGATCAACGCCGTGGCCAGCCTGATCCTGCTGGCGGTATCGCTGGCGACCTTCTTCGTCTGGTACTTCAGCCGCCGTGCCGAAGAGCGCCGCAAGCGCGCGATCCAGCAGGCGATCGAGGAAGCTGCGGCGGATGGCTGGAAACAGCCTGAGGTGCGCCGTCCGGCCCAGGCCTGATCCGAGGCCCAATCGCTGGCAACGCCAGCTCCCACAATGTCCGAGGCGACCCGGGCATTGTGGGAGCCGGCGTTGCCGGCGATGAGGCCCTCAACACCGGTGCATGGCTATTTGCCCGGCACCAACCGCAAAGTCCCCTCCGTCTCCCCCGCCAACCCCAACCAGGCCCTCTGGTACTGCCCCTCGACATACGGCTTGGCCTGATCGCTGTAATGCCGATCGAACAATACCCCGCTCTGCCCAACCGGATTGATGCTCAACGCCGTGCCCGCATCGGCGAAGTCGATCAGCCGCCGCGTCGACGGCCCGTAGGTCACCGGCCAGGGCGCCGGCCCGATCTTCGCCGACAGGTTGTTCGGCACCTCATGAGTCCCCGGCGCGGCGAACGGCCCGACATTGAACAGCCTGTCCAATGGCTTCTGCATGCCCAGCGGATGACCGTGGGTCAGGGTATGCGCCTTGCCCCACTGCCAGCCCGCCGGGTCCTTGCCGAAGGTCTCGCCCAGATGCGCCAGTGTCTTGTCCCAAGCCTGCTTGACCACCGCCGTGCGGCTGCCGCGTTCGCTGCTGCCCTGGGTGTCCCACCAGGGTGAGTCGGCATCGGCGGCCAGGCGCGGCAGGGCGTCGTCGATCACCCGGGTCGAGATCAGCGCCTGGAACCAGGCATCGCCCAGCTCGTCGTGCATCGCCGCATAGGCCAGTTCGTAGAGGAACTGGTTGAACAGGGTGGCGCTGACCGAATCCAGCGGATAGTCGCCGCGCCAGGCCGCCAGTTGCTCGACCAGCTCGCGGCCCTTGGCATCCTGGACCACCTGGCGCAGCACCGGTAGCAAAGGGCCCAGGGTGCGCGGGCCGTAGTCGGTGGTGGTGCCCAGTTGCAGGGCCTGGCTGTTTTGCAGGTCCCATTTCACCTGGTCGTCGGCCAGTTGCCGGTCCAGCTCGCGGCCGCGGTCCGGCAGGTTGTAGTAGCCGGGAATCGGTACGCCGGTGGGCGAAGGCGGCTGGAAGTTGGCCGAGACGATATAGCCGCTGGCCGGGTTCTCCGACCGCGGGTTGACACTGAACGGGTAGAAGCCGGACTTGTCGGCCTGGCCGTTGCTGCCGTCGAGGATAAAGGCCGGATTGACGCCTTGCGGGCGAATCGGCAGGGCCGCTGCCGCCCACCAGCCGATATCGCCACGGGCATTGGCCCAGACGAAGTTCAGCCCCGGCGCCTGGACCTTCTGTACCGCGCTGCGCATGGCGTCCAGGGAGCTGGCGCGGTTGATCTCGTAGAAACCATCGAGGATCGGGTTCTCGGTTTCCAGGAAGGCCCACCACATGGCCACCGGCGTCGGCCCGGCATCCTGGCCGAGCACCGTATTGACGATCGGGCCGTGGGGCGAGCGCAGCAAGGTAACGGTCTGTTCGGCCTCGCCCTTGACCTTGATCCGCTGCTCGCTGCGGGTCATGTCCTGCCATTGGCCATGGACCATGACCTGATTGGGGTTGTCCGGATTGACCTTCTCGGCGATCAGGTCGACATCGTCGTTCTGGAACATGGTCAGGCTCCAGCCGAACTCGCGGTTGTGCCCGAGGGAGGCGAAGGGGTTGAGCGCCTGGTGGTAGCCGTAGAGGTGGAAGCCCGGCGCCGACAGCTCGGCTTCGTACCAGACGGCGGGTACCGAGAAGCGGATATGCGGATCGCCAGCCAGCAACGGCTTGCCGCTACGAGTGCGACTGCCGCTGACAGCCCAGGCGTTGCTGCCCTCGAACTGCGGCAGGCCGGCCTCGCCGAAGGCTTGCTGGCTGGCCTGGGCCAGTTGGCCGAGGGACTTCCAGTCGGCATCGCTCAGGGCCGGGGCCTGCTGCAACGCGCCGCCGGGGTGCCAGTCGAGGTCGAAGACTTTCAGGTACGGCTCGCCGAGATGATCGCGAACGAAGGTCAGCAGCGGTTCGGTGCGGAACGCGGCAGCAAAGCTGTAGGCCATGAAGCCGGCGATGCTCAGGGTGTCCTCGGCGGTGAAGGGGCGCGGGCTGATGCCCAATGCATCGAACTCCATGGGCTTCGGGTGGCTGTCCTGCCAGGCGTTGACCCCGTCGAGGTAGGCCTGCAGGGCTTTCCAGGCGGGGGACTGCTTGTCCTGGCGGGCGACCATCGCCTGCGCCTGCTCGCCGATGCGCAGGCTGCGGAACAGGGTATCGGTGGCGACCAGCTTCGGTCCCAGTACCTCGGCCAGTTCGCCGCGGGCCAAGCGCCGGGTGATCTCCATCTGGAACAGGCGGTCCTGGGCATGCACGTAGCCCAGGGCGCGATACAGATCGCTCTCGTTCTGCGCCTGGATATGCGGTACGCCGCGTTCGTCATAGCGCACGCTGACCGGCGCCTGGAGCTTCGTCAGGGCAATCTCGCCGTCGCGTTGCGGCTGCTTGCCCTGCACATACAGATAACCGCCACCGGCCGCCGCGACGGCGATGGCAACGGCGAGAAGGGTGAGACTGCGTTTCATCGAAGCTCCTTGGGGATCTTTCAGACAGCGAGTCGGTCATGATCGGACAGAGGATAGACTTTGCCAGCCGATAGATCAGCCAGGAGTGATGACCAATGGACCTTAGCGAAAAACAGAAGATGCTCACTGGCCAGCTGTATCGCGCCACCTGCCCGGAACTGCAGGCCGAACAGATCGCCAACAAGCTCTGGATGCAGCGCTACAACGCCTCCACCGACCTGCTCAACGAACAGCGCCATGGGCTGCTGGTCGAGCACTTTGGCCGGGTAGGTGCGGGTGCGGTGATCCGCCCGCCGTTTTACTGCGACTACGGCTACAACATCGAGATCGGTGCCAACGTATTCATCAACTTCAACTGCGTGATCCTCGACATCTGCAGCGTCAGCATCGGCGACGACTGTCAGATCGGCCCGGCGGTGCAGATCTATGGCGCGGACCACCCGCGTGACCCGGTCCTGCGACGCAGCGGTCTGGAGAGCGGCAAGCCGGTGAAGATCGGGCGCAATGTGTGGATTGGCGGTGGCGCGATCATCCTGCCCGGGGTGACGGTGGGGGATGATGCGATCATCGGCGCCGGCAGCGTGGTGACCCGGGATGTGCCGGCGGGGGCGACGGTGGTGGGGAATCCTGCGCGTTGCCGCGTCGCTTTTGTGTCAGGCGGACTTGAAGCCAGGCTTGCCGTTGGCGGCGCGCCATTCCTTCACGCGCTTAACCACACCCTCTGGACTGTCTTCTTCGCCTTCGCCGGGGTGGCAGATAACGTCAGAGCCTCCTGGATGTTCGGTAACTGTGCGGAAATGGCGCATAAGCCCCTTGATCCATGCCCCATATTCTTCACCCTGAAGGGCAGAGCTATTGTCAAAAAACAACGTCACGAACTGCAGAAACTCGGCCTCTGTATAGTCCTCGATGTGCGGCTTCAGGTTCATATTCGTCCCAACTGGTTAAAGTTCGAGCGGAAGAAAACCCCGCCATCGCGAGGTAGCGATAGCGGAGTTGATTCATGCGGGTTTGAAGCCGGGTTTGCCGTTGGCGACACGCCATTCTTTTATGCGTTTGACGACGCCTTCGGGACTGTCTTCTTCTCCGGCTGCCGGGAAACATATGACGTGGAAGGCCTTGGGGTGTTCGCTGATGATTTCGATGTGGCGAAGCACCTTATCTACGAACAGTTCATAGGCTCGCCCTTCCAGTGATGAGTCATTCCGGAACAATAGGGTTACGAGCGACAGAAACTCGGCTTCTGTGTAGTCCTCGATGCGTGGCTTCAGGTCCATTACTTTTCCCCTTTCTTGTGAGCATCGGCATGAGCTTTCGGCGTCATGATGGCTAGATTGTCCAGGTCATAGACTGCCCCACCTTCCGCAATTGGATGGACATGATGCAGCTCCAGGACTCGTTTGTTTCCTGCAAAGCCGGTTTCTGCAAACGGTGATCCTCCATTACGCATTTTGTTCAGGTTTACTTCAGTGAAGTTTTTGCTCAGCTCAGGATCCTTGGCAATCGCCTTCCAGATTGCCTCTCGCATCTTGCCCCACCGGCTGAAGACCTTCCCCCGCAACTGATCTGCGATTCTTGTGGGAATCGGAGCACCGGACGGGCTGTAGACTGCACCTCCCCAGTCTGAAACATCCCGCCCACTGCCTGTGCTGGCCCCCGCATAATCCCGCGGGCTCTTGAACATGATGTAAACAGGCTCAAGCCCCGAATCCGCCGGGAAGGTGACGATGTAGTCGCTGAAATGCAGGTCGGAGGCGGTGGGAAAGGTCAGCAGCTTCGGCGTCGATGGAACGCTGATGAATCCGGGATAAAGCCGCTCGGGCTGCGTTTCCACGGGCAGCGAGGTGGAGTTGTCGCCCGGCTCGACCTCGGGTGTCCAGAGCACGGTGATCGCGCCCGGACCGTCGCTGGTGAAGCTGTAGGCCCCGCGCTCCTGATCCCAGATGGCTGCTCGCACGGGCACCTGTGCGGAGATGTCTTCTGAATCGGTCGGAACAATCTGTACGTGGGCGTTCTGGCCGATCAGCTCGGAGATGAGCCGCATGGGCAGCGGAAAACTTTCACCCACATGGTTCAGCACCTCTTGCCAGTCGACATCCACCCGCAGGTCGGTGAACGGGATACTCAGCCCGTAACGCTCGTCATGGCCGAGCCGCAGCGAGAACAGCAGCAGCGAGGCGACCTCCACGAACGCCCTGGGAGTTCCCTTGAGCAATGGGCGGACGGCCTGCAGGGCGGTTTTCAGTGCCGGGCGCACGCCGATAAACGCGGCCATCGACGAAGCGGCGGGGGTGATGACCTGCGGTTGCAGTAGCGTGCCGGTAGAGAGGTTGAACGTGACCGGGCGCTGATGGGCTTCGCTGCCGTCCAGGGCTGCCAGGCGGGCAAGTTCGCGCTGGGCGTTGTCCACTGCCGTCATGGCCCTATCGCTGCCATCTTCCGTGATGCGATTGAGCTCGGGTTTTTCGGCGGTATGGGCGGCGATGGCCTGCGCACTCTGTTCCAGTTGTTCGTTGATGCGCGCCCGGTCAGCCTCGGGTGGTGAAAAGCTCAGTTCGGCTTGCAACACCTGCCGCTCCACCCCAAGCCGCAAGGCATGGCTCTCGGTCTCGAAGCGGGCAGTGCGCAGCGCGTTTCTCGCCTCCAGAAGCTGCGTGATTGCCTGTTGGATCTCTTCGGCAGACGTCGGGGGCGTTTCCGCTTCGTAGCGGGTGAAACGCTGCAGATGTTCCTCCAGTGCCTGGAGGCTGGAGGCATGTTTGTGGCGGGCCTGGTCAAGGTTGAGCAGCCTGAGTTCCACGTTGTGGAGTCGCTGCTCGCGTCGTTGCTCTTTCTTGGTCGCGCGCTCGGCCTGTCGCCGGGCGTTCTGCCGGGCAACTGCCAGGCCTTTGCTGCGGGAGGTGAGGTAGTCGACCGAGCTGGTCAGCAGATTGGCTTCATAGGCGGCCCTGTACGACTCCAGCCAGCTTTGCCTCGGATCGCTGAAGCCGTGCGGGCGCAGGAGCACACCCAGGTAGTCATTGGCGCTCTTGCCGAACGGCGAGCCGCCATAGAACTGTCCTGCGGTGGTTTGTGCGGTGGGAAGTTCGGAGGATTTCTGCTGCAGCAGATGCTGGGCCGCGTTGGCCTGCCGTTCGAGTATCTGCTCCTGAAGCAGGCCGTCCAGGTTGCCTGCCAGTTTCTGGATCTGCTCATCCAGGTCGCCCTTGAGGGACCTTTGCTTGGCGGCGTAGACCTGATCGATGCTCTCCTTGTCCGTTTCGTATTCCGAAACGATCTCGAAGACCATCACACCCGACTGCATGCTCGAGCTGTAGATCCGGCCTTCGAAACGGCCTATCCAGTATGCGGATGGGGGTAGATCGTGTCTGTCACGAATGTGGGTTGCAGGTAATACATCACTGGTGTGGTTCGACATACAGGCGCTCCTTTGCGTGTATGTGCGAAACCTACGAGGTGCTTGCCTCCTGCAAGATGTAAATAGTTATCAGCTTGATTGCCGACGTTGCCCCCTGGTTCACGGTTTCCAAGGGCAATAACAGCCCACGGCCATCGTCTGTGTCACTGCCACCGGCCTGTGCTGGACCAGCGCTTGGAGAATCGGCTCGATAAAGCTGTTGCTGGCATTGCAGGTCGCGCCTTCGCTGTACGGGCCGAAGTAGGCGAGCTTGCCTTGCTGGTCCCAGATGGCCACGGCTGGGCTGGCCGGCAGGTGCTCGGCGCCGGGCAGGTTGGCGATGGGTTTCAGTGCCGCAAGGTTGGCGGGCAGTTGGCCGTGGCTGCCGGGTTTCTGCGCGACGTGGAACGACACGCCTTGCGCGGCGTACTGCTCGATCAGTTCGCCAAGGTGCTGCTGGTTGCCGACATTGCACGGGCAGGTCGGGTCCCAGAAGTGCACCAGGCGGATCGGTCCGGGGCCGGCGAGTTCGGGCGGCAAGCGCAACTGGTCGCCGCTGAACAGTGCAGTCTGGTTGTCGAAAGGGCGCAGGTAGCGGCTTTGGAAGTTGTCGTAGGCCCACCACAAGCCAGCGGCGCAGAGGACCAGGGTGAGGGCGGCGAGCAGTGTTTTCCCCGACATGGGCAATCCCGGCAATTTAGAGGGGGCCAGCTTGCCATGCCCCCGCCGACAGATGAATATCGCAGATCAATCCTTCAGCAGCTTTCCGGAAGTCTCCATGCCTGCATCGTTCCAAGCCGATTCCCTGCGTGCCAGCCTGCAACCGCTGGTTGCGCGCCAGCCGTTGTCGGCCGAGGGCCAGGCCTACCAGCGTTTCTATGGCCTGGACCGGGTGCCCTGCGCGACCAGTTGGCTGGGAGGTTTCTCTTGCGCCGGGTTCGACGTGGTCAGCCAGGTGTGGTTGCCAGACCAGCCGGTGGCGACCTTGGTCCTGCTGCATGGCTTCTACGATCACATGGGGCTGTACCGGCATCTGGTCGATTGGGCACTGCGCCAGCACTTCGCGGTGATTTCCTGCGATTTGCCAGGCCATGGCCTGTCAAGCGGCGAGCGGGCCAGCATCGATGATTTCGCGGTGTACCAGCAGGTGCTGGACGAACTGTTCCAGCAGGCGGCCGCGCTGCAACTGCCGCAACCCTGGCACCTGTGTGGGCAGAGCACGGGCGGTGCCATTGCGGTCGACCATCTCCTGCACCGGGGCGACAGCAGCCCGGTGACTGGCGAGGTGATCCTCCTGGCGCCACTGGTGCGGCCGCGGGCCTGGGGCTGGTCGAAGTTCAGCTACTGGATGCTCAAGCCCTTCGTCAACGGCATTGCCCGGCGCTTCAGCGAAAACAGCAACGATCCGACTTTCCTGCCGTTCCTGCTGGCCGATCCGCTGCAGCCACGGCGCTTGCCCACTGCCTGGGTCGGCGCGCTACTCGACTGGGTGCGACGCATCGAGGCGGCGCCGGGTAGCCAGCGCCAGCCGCTGATCGTGCAGGGAGAAGAGGACATGACGGTGGACTGGCGCTACAACCTCGACGTGCTCAAGGGCAAGTTCGCCGCGCCGCAGATCCTGATGCTGCCCGAGGCCCGGCATCACCTGGCCAATGAGTTGCCGGAGATCCGCCGGCGCTACTTCGCGTTCATCGAGCAGCGCCTGGGCTGATCATTTCAGCTGCGAGGTGCTCTGGCCCACGGCCAGGCCGGCGCGAATCGCGGCGATAGCGGCCTGGTAGTAAGCCTGGCCCTCGGCGGACTCGGCGAAGGTGGCAAACTCCTCCAGCTCGGCGTCGGACAGGTCGCGGTAGACATACAGCAGGGTGTTGTTCAGGTCTTCGCCAATCTGCTGCATCAGCCGCTGGCGCTGGCCGTCCAGCATGCCCTGGGCCTGGCCGCCGCCGAACAGGCCGGGAATCATCTGGCTCAGGCTGTCGGCAGCAACTCCGGCAATCGCCAGGCTGACTTCGGCACCGGCTTCCCGCGCCGGCAGGGCCTGGGCCAGGTGGCCGACGATCAGCAGGCGGTTGTCGCTGACCTGCATCTTCGGCAGGCCCTTGGCGTTCTTCGCCAACTGGTCGCGGCGGGTGGCGAGCAGTTCGGCGGCGACGATCTTGCGTCCCAGTGGCGACTGGAAGAAGGCCAGGGCAGGGGCGGGGTCTTTCAGGTTGGCGCGCAACTGGGCTTCGGCGCGGCGATCCACGGCCTTGGCTTCGAAACGCTGGTTGCTGTTGTCCACCAGCGCCTGGAACACCGCGGGTGGCAGGCTTTTCTGGTAGCGCTGCTGGGCGGCGGCGATGGCATCGGAGAAGTGGGCCCGCTGCTCAGGCCAGCCGGCGACCTTGTACAGCTGATCGAGGGAGTCTGCCCGGACAGGCGTGGTGCAGATCATCAACAGCAGAAAAAACAAACGGCGCATTCAGGACTCCTGTCGGCAGGCGGCTATTGTCCGTGGCCTTGCGGGGCTTTGTCGAGACGCCCGTGACGCGATGCGACCAAGTGGCGCTGTCGGTTTGACCGGCGGCCCGTTACCATGCGCGCCATGCACATATCCTCCGATGATCCGCACATCCTCAGTATTGTCGACGACCTCGCCAACCAGGGCTGGTCGCGACAGGACGTCTTCCTGCCCGAGGCCCTGACCCGCGCCCTGGCCGCCGAGTGCCGGCAGCGCGCCGCGCAAGGCGAGCTGAGCCCGGCGGCGGTCGGCCGTGGCCAGGGCCAGGAGGTCCGCGAGGGCATTCGTGGCGACCATATTCTCTGGATCGAGCCCGGACAGTCCGAGGCCTGTGACCAGTACCTGGCCTTGATGGACAGCCTGCGCGAGGCGTTGAATCGCGACTTCTACCTCGGGCTGGAGGATTTCGAGTGCCATTTCGCCCAGTACCCGGCGGGCACTTTCTATCGCAAGCACCTCGACCGCTTCCGCGATGACGACCGCCGCACCGTCTCGGCGATCATCTACCTCAACGAGGCGTGGGGTGCAGAGGATGGTGGCGAGCTGCGCATCTACCTGGCGGACGGTAGCGAACGGGATATTCCGCCACTGGGCGGCAGCCTGATCGTGTTCATGTCCGCCGACCTGCCCCATGAAGTGCTGATGGCTCATCGCGAGCGCCTTTCGGTCACCGGCTGGTTCCGCCGTCGTGGCAACGAACCCTTCTGACCTGGCCAAGGTACTGGTGAGCGCCTGCCTGCTGGGGCAGCCGGTGCGCTATGACGGTCGCACCAGTGGTCATCCCGATCTGTTGCAAACCTGGCAGCGCCAAGGGCGCGTGGTGCCGCTGTGTCCGGAAGTGGCCGGCGGTTTGCCAACGCCGCGTCCGCCTGCGGAGATTCCTGGCGGGCAGGGTGGCGCGGTGCTGGATGGGGACGCGCAGGTGGTGACGGTGCTGGGCGAGGATGTCAGTGCCGAGTTTCTCGCCGGAGCGCGCCTGGCGCTGGAGCTGGTGCGGCGGCATGGCATCCGGGTGGCGGTGCTCAAGTCGGGGAGTCCGTCGTGTGGTAACCGGTTGGTCTATGACGGGGCGTTCAGCGGCAACAAGATCGCGGGCGAGGGGGTGACCAGTGCCTTGCTGCGGCGGGAGGGGGTGCTGGTGTTCAGTGAGCTGGAGCTGGAACAGGCGAGCCAGGCACTGGATTCGCTCTGAGTTTCAGGGCTTCATCGCTGGCAACGCTAGCTCCCACAGGTTCCGTGTACACCACAGAACCTTGTGGGAGCCGGCGTTGCCGGCGATGAGGCCCTCAACAGCACCCAGGATCTAAGGCTTGGGCGGCTCGCTGGCATCCACCCCGAACCATTTCTTCGACAGCTCGGCCAGCCGGCCATCGTCCTTCATGCGCTGCAGCGCGTTATCCAGGGCACTCTTGAACGCCGGGTTGTCCTTCTGGAACGGAATCGCCAGTTTCAGCACCGGGCCAACCGTGGCCCCCTCGGTCACCGGCAGATTGCTTTCCTTGATCGCATAAGGAATCAGCAAGCGATCACTCACTGCGCCGTCGATCTGGTCGTCGGCCACTTCCTTGATCGGCTGGAGCGCGTCCTTGTAGCTGCGCAGGTCTACGCCTTCGACGCTTTGCGCCTGGGCGGCGAACGAACTGCCCTGGACTACGCCGAGACTGTGCCCCTTGAAGGCTTCGAGGTTGTGCAACGGGCGCTTTTCTTCCTGGCGCACGATCAACTGGGCAACGGTGTAACTGTACGGCGCACTGAAATCCAGGCGCTCTTTCAATTCCGGAGTAGTGGCAATTTGATTGATCGCCACATCGTACTTGCCACTTTCCACGCCCGGCAGAAGTTCGCTGGAGTCCACCACGATAAAGTCGGCATTGACGTCCAGCTCCTTGGCGAGCATTTGACCCAGTTCCACTTCGAATCCGCTGAGTTGCCCGGCGGTATCACGGAAGTTGAACGGTGGGGTATTGGCTTCAATGGCAATGCGCAATTCGTTGCGGTCGGCGATCTCGTCGAAAATATCCGCGTGTGCCCACGGGCTAAGCAGGCTGGTGGCTAATAGTGCCCCGGTAATGAAACGCATCTGAGCCCCTTTTTATTGGCAATTAAACACAGGGTGCCGTGGCTTCTGGTTTGGCCCCGGTCAAGAGCCCCTTGTGACCGCAGGCTTCCCCAGATGTTTAACCCTAGTTGAAATATTTCCGCAGGAATCATGCAACTTCATGTTTTTACCCGCAAATAAAAAAGGGAGGCCACCAGGGCCTCCCTCTTCGACAGCGATTGAAACTTAGAACAGAACGCGGGAACGGATGGTGCCCTTGACCTGTTGCAGTTTCTCTTGCGCCAGATCCGAGTATTCGGCGTCGACGTCGATCACTACGTAACCGACTTTCTCGTTGGTCTGCAGGAACTGACCGGAGATGTTGATGCCGTTCTCGGCGAAGACCTTGTTGATCTCGCTGAGCACGCCCGGAATGTTTTCGTGGATGTGCAGCAGGCGGTGCTTGCCCGGGTGAGCCGGCAGGGCCACTTCAGGGAAGTTGACCGACGATACCGAAGTACCGTTGTCGCTGTACTTGACCAGCTTCTCGGCCACTTCCAGGCCGATGTTGGCCTGGGCTTCGGCGGTGGAACCACCGATGTGCGGGGTCAGGATCACGTTGTCCAGGCCACGCAGCGGGCTTTCGAACTCTTCGTCGTTGGAGCGCGGCTCGACCGGGAACACGTCGATGGCGGCGCCGATCAGGTGCTTGTCCTTGATCGCGGCGGCCAGGTGATCCAGTTCGACCACGGTACCGCGGGCGGCGTTGATCAGGATCGAGCCCTTCTTCATCGCACGGATTTCCTTCTCGCCGATCATCCACTGGGTGGATGGCAGCTCAGGCACGTGCAGCGAGACGATATCGGCCAGGCCCAGCAGTTCGTGGAGGCTGGTGACCTGGGTGGCGTTACCCAGCGGCAGCTTGGTCAGCGGGTCGAAGAAGAACACCTGCATGCCCAGGCTTTCGGCCAGGACCGACAGTTGGGTGCCGATCGAGCCGTAGCCGACGATGCCCAGTTTCTTGCCGCGGATCTCGAAGGAGTTGGCCGCGCTCTTGATCCAGCCGCCACGGTGGCAGGACGCATTTTTCTCGGGGATGCCGCGCAGCAGCAGGATGGCCTCGGCCAGCACCAGTTCGGCAACGGAGCGGGTGTTGGAGTACGGCGCGTTGAACACGGCGATGCCGCGCTCGCGGGCTGCGTCCAGGTCGACCTGGTTGGTGCCGATGCAGAAACAGCCGACGGCGACCAGTTTCTTGGCGCAGTCGAAGATTTCTTCGGTCAGTTGGGTGCGGGAGCGGATACCGATGAAGTGGGCATCGGCGATCTTTTCCTTCAGCTCGGCTTCCGGCAGGGAACCGGTGAGGTACTCGATGTTGGTGTACCCGGCGGCCTTGAGGACGTCCACGGCGTTCTGGTGGACCCCTTCGAGAAGAAGGAACTTGATCTTGCTCTTATCGAGAGAAGTCTTGCTCATCTGCGTAAACCTGTGTCCCGGAGAAAAATGGCAGGGAAGTGAAGCTGTCGCAGAATCGGCAGGGAAGCACGATCAGCGGGGGGCGTATGCTAGCATACCGACGCCGCGCTCAGACCATCCCCGGCACTTGAAGTGTGCTCAGGGTGACCATGAATAGTTCGAGAGTTCCGTCAGATGACCGATCCTGTTCTGCTTGCTGAACTGATGACCCTTGTCGAGCCTGGCAAGGTCCTGACCGACCCCGCTTCCCTCGATACCTGGGGCAAGGACTGGACCAAGCACTTCCCGCCCGCGCCGTCTGCCATCGTCTTCCCCAAGACCATCGAACAGGTCCAGGCCATCGTCCACTGGGCCAACCGGCACAAGGTCGCCCTGGTGCCTTCGGGCGGGCGCACCGGCCTCTCCGCCGCGGCTGTGGCCGCCAATGGCGAAGTGGTGGTGTCCTTCGACTACATGAACCGCATTCTCGATTTCAACGCCTTCGACCGCACCGTGGTGTGCCAGCCGGGGGTGATCACCGCGCAATTGCAGGCGTTTGCCGAAGAACAGGGCCTGTACTACCCGGTGGACTTCGCTTCGTCCGGATCCAGCCAGATTGGCGGCAATATCGGTACCAATGCCGGCGGGATCAAGGTCATTCGCTATGGCATGACCCGCAACTGGGTGGCCGGGCTCAAGGTGGTCACCGGCAAGGGCGAACTGCTGGAATTGAACAAGGACCTGATCAAGAACGCCACCGGTTACGACCTGCGCCAGCTGTTCATCGGCGCCGAAGGCACCCTGGGCTTCGTCGTCGAAGCGACCATGCGCCTGGACCGCGCGCCGAAGAACCTCACCGCGATGGTCCTCGGTACACCGGATTTCGACTCGATCATGCCGGTGCTCCACGCCTTCCAGAGCAAGCTGGACCTGACTGCCTTCGAGTTCTTCTCCGACAAGGGCCTGGCCAAGATCCTCGACCGCGGCGATGTGCCCGCACCGTTCGCCACCGAGTGCCCGTTCTATGCGCTGCTGGAGTTCGAGGCCACCACCGAGGATGTCGCCAATGACGCCCTGGCGCTGTTCGAGCACTGCGTGGAGCAGGGCTGGGTGCTGGACGGGGTGATGAGCCAGAGCGAGCAGCAACTGCGCAATCTGTGGAAACTTCGCGAATACCTGTCGGAAACCATCTCGCACTGGACTCCGTACAAGAACGACATTTCCGTCACCGTGGCCAAGGTCCCGGCTTTCCTGCGCGATATCGACGTGATCGTCAGCACCAGCTATCCGGACTTCATCGTGGTCTGGTATGGCCATATCGGTGATGGCAACCTGCACCTGAACATCCTCAAGCCGGACGACATGGGCAAGGACGAGTTCTTCGCCAAGTGCGCCGTGGTCAACAAGCAGGTGTTCGAAGTGGTCGAGAAGTACAACGGTTCGATTTCCGCCGAGCATGGCGTCGGCATGACCAAGCGCGACTACCTTGCCTACAGCCGCTCGGCGGCGGAAATTGCATATATGAAGGCAGTCAAGGCGGTGTTCGACCCCAACGGGATCATGAACCCGGGCAAGATCTTCGCCCCCGAGTGACCCACCGCCACGTTCAACCAGTGCTCCAGGAGTCGGCAATGAGCTATCAGCACCAATATGTAGACGGAACGCGCATCCACTTCCCGCTGGGCAAGGTGGTGTGCATCGGGCGCAACTACGCCGAACACGCCAAGGAACTGGACAACCCTATCCCCACCGAACCCCTGCTGTTCATCAAGCCGGGCAGTTGCGTGGTGCCGCTGGAAGGCGGCTTTGCCATCCCGGCCGAGCGCGGTTCGGTGCATTACGAGGCGGAAATCGCCGTGCTGCTGGGCAAGTCGCTGTCGCCGAAGCCGTCCGAGGAAGAGGTGCTGGACGCCATTTCCGGCTTCGCCCCGGCCCTGGACCTGACCCTGCGTGACCTGCAGGCGCAACTCAAGGAAAAAGGCCTGCCGTGGGAACGCGCCAAGTGCTTCGACGGTGCCTGCGTCCTGCCGCCGTTCGTGGTCGGCAGCACCTTCGAAGACCTGGCCGATATCGGCATCCGCCTGATCATCAACGGCGAAGTGCGCCAGGACGGTAACAGCGCGCTGATGCTCAACCCCATCGTGCCTATGATCCAGCACATGGCCTCGCAGTTCTCCCTGCAGGCAGGCGACGTGATCCTTACCGGTACGCCGGTGGGCGTCGGCCCGTTGAATCCGGGCGATGAGCTGGTGCTGGAGCTGCCGGGCGCGAGCCGCTTCGAAAGCAAGGTGCTCTGAGCCCAAAATGGGGCAGCCGCAACGGCTGCCCCACTGTCAATCGTTTCGTCGGCTTTTACCGTTTTTTTCACAAATCATCTGGATAATTCCTCTCCGGTCCTACGGCTGCGTCCGTCAGCTGGGTACAACAACAGGAATTCTCCAATGGCCACCCTCACTTCTGGCTCTTCTGGCGCCCCCTTGTCGCCTGCGCGCAAACGCCCTATCGCCCTGCGCTGGTCCACCTGGCTGGCGACCGCTGCCGTGATCGGTTACGGCGTGGCCATCGCCATGCATTGGGACGACCGCGGCCTGCTGTGGCTGAAGGAGAGCTTCGAAAGCCAGGTGGCGCAGAAGGCCAGTGTCTGGTTGCCGGATTATCTCGTCGATATCGACGCCAAGGTGCTGCCGGGCATGGAGGATGACGAGGCCTCCGACCTTTCCTACGATCCCCAGCGCAAGACCCTGTTTGCGGTGATGGGCAAGAATCCCTTCCTGGTGGAGTTGAGCCTCGATGGCGATGTCCTGCGCAAGCTGCCGCTGGTGGGTTGGTCCAACCCCGAAGGCGTGGCGGTACTTGCCGATGGCCGCCTGGCGATTACCGACGAGCGCCAGCACACCCTGACTCTGGTCAGCCTCGACGACACCACCACCGCGCTGAACATCAAGGACTTCCCGCAGTACGATCTCGGTCCCTCGGACAACCAGAACAAGGGCTTCGAAGGCATCGCCTGGGACCCGGCGCAGCAGCGGCTGATCCTGGGCGAGGAGCGCCCGCCGAAGCTGTTCAGCTGGCGCACCGATGGCCGCTCGTCGCTGACCGGCACCAAGCAGGAGCTGACCAACGATGATCTGGACCTGCGCAACCTGTCCGCCCTTGGCGTCGATCCGCGCACCGGTCATCTGCTGGTGCTGTCGGCGGACTCCAACATGCTGCTGGAGCTGGACGAGAACGGTGAGCAGGTCAGCTTCATGACCCTGCAGGGCGGCTTCAATGGCCTGAAAAAGCGCATCCCGCGCGCTGAAGGCGTGGCCATGGATGAAGCGGGCACCCTGTATATGGTCAGCGAGCCGAACTTCTTCTATCGCTTCCGCAAAAAGTAAGATTTTTCTGATAGTGGCATTAAGCTTTGCTTCAGCTGGCTATGGTTAGATTCAGGCCGTTTCGTTTCCCCGCCTGAGTCCTTGCCGATGCGCCTGCGCCTTCCCCTCCTTGCACTGTTCGTAGTCCTGCTGGCCGTCCTGGCGTATGCAGGGCAGCACTACCGCCTGTTCGAACGCGGCTGGTTCAACCTGAAAACCTGGATGCAGCCGGCCGAGCAGAGCATCGGCCTGGATCGCTACCGGGTGGTGATCGAAGCCCGTCCCATCGAGGGTCTGACAGACGATCTGTCGGCGCTGACCTACGACCCCGACCGCAACAGCCTGTTTACCGTGACCAACGCGAATCCCGAGCTGATCGAGCTGTCGCTGGAAGGCAAGATCCTGCGCCGGGTGCCGCTGACCGGTTTCGGTGATCCGGAGGCGGTTGAGTATGTGGGGCGCGACAGCTACGTGATCACCGACGAGCGTCAGCAGCGGCTGATCCGCGTGCGCCTGGACAACGACACGCCGTTCCTCGATGCCAAGGATGCCGAGCAACTGAGCCTGGGCATCGGTCTGAATGGCAACAAGGGCTTCGAAGGGCTGGCCTACGACCAGCAGGGCAAGCGCCTGTTCGTGGCCAAGGAGCGGGATCCGATGCTGATCTACGAGGTGCATGGCTTCCCCCATGACAACCCGCAGCAGCCTTACGCGGTGCATGTGGTGCAGGACCGCAAGCGCGATTCGCGGCTGTTCGTGCGTGACCTGTCGAGCCTGCAGTTCGATGAACGCAGCGGGCACCTGCTGGCGCTGTCGGATGAGTCGAAGCTGGTGCTGGAGCTGGACGTGAAGGGCAAGCCGCTGGCCAGCATGTCGCTGCGCAAGGGCTTCCAGGGCTTGAGCCAGAGCGTGCCGCAGGCGGAGGGGATCGCCATGGATAACGACGGGACGCTGTATCTGGTGAGTGAGCCGAACCTGTTCTATGTGTTCCGCAAGCCAGCGGAGTGACCTGTTGGCCCTATCGCTGGCAATGCCAGCTCCCACAGATTCAGCGGTGCACGCGATCCTAGTGGGAGCTGGCATTGCCAGCGATAGGGCCAGCAGCAACAGCGAAGATCCTCAGGCCTTGAGGGTCTTCACGCCCTCGGCAGTTCCCAGCAGCAGCAGATCCGCCGGACGCGCCGCGAACAGGCCGTTGGTGACCACGCCGACAATCGCGTTGATCTGCGCTTCCAGTTCCACCGGGTTGGTGATCTGCAGGTTGTGCACGTCGATGATGATGTTGCCGTTATCGGTCACCACACCCTCGCGATACACCGGGTCGCCGCCCAGCTTCACCAGTTGGCGCGCCACATGGCTGCGGGCCATCGGGATCACTTCCACCGGCAGCGGGAAGGCGCCCAGCACCGGTACCAGCTTGCTGGCGTCGGCGATGCAGATGAAGGTCTTGGCCACTGCCGCAACGATCTTCTCGCGGGTCAGGGCCGCGCCGCCGCCCTTGATCAGGTTCAGGTGTTCGTCGCTCTCGTCGGCGCCGTCGACGTAGAACTCCAGCTCGCTCACGGTGTTCAGCTCGTAGACCGGGATGCCATGGCCCTTCAGGCGTGCGGCGGTGGCTTCGGAGCTGGCCACTGCGCCGTCGAAGGCGGTCTTGTGCTGGGCCAGGGCGTCGATGAAGCAGTTGGCGGTCGAGCCGGTGCCGACGCCGACGATGCTCTTGTCGTCCAGCTTGGGCAGAATGAAATCGACGGCGGCCTGGGCGACGGCCTGTTTGAGTTGGTCCTGGGTCATGCGGGCTCCGAAGCGGGGGAGTATCGTGAAGCCGGGCATTATAGCGGCTAAAACCCCGGGTTTGCTGTGGTCGCCCGACAAGGCGCTGGGGTAGACTCCGATCCCCCGTCCAGCCGCCCGTGATGCTTTCCCGATGCTCGAACAGTACGTCAAGAAGATCCTCACCTCGCGCGTTTATGACGTCGCCGTGGAAACCCCCCTGCAAGCCGCCGGCCAGCTGAGCAAGCGCCTCGGCAACAACGTGCTGCTCAAGCGCGAAGACCTGCAGCCGGTGTTTTCCTTCAAGATCCGCGGCGCCTACAACAAGCTGGCGCAGTTGAGCGACGAAGAGCGCGCCCGTGGCGTGGTGACCGCGTCGGCGGGCAACCATGCCCAGGGCCTGGCCCTGGCGGCGCGGGAAATGGGCGTGAAGGCGACCATCGTGATGCCGCGCACCACCCCGGAAATCAAGGTCGAGGGCGTACGCTCCCGGGGCGGCAAGGTGGTGCTGCATGGTGATTCCTTCCCCGAGGCGCTGGCCCACTCGCTGAAGCTGGTCGAGGAAAAGGGCCTGGTCTACGTCCACCCCTACGATGACCCGCATACCATCGCCGGCCAGGGCACCGTGGCCATGGAGATCCTGCGCCAGCACCCGGGCCGCCTCGACGCCATCTTCGTGCCGGTCGGCGGCGGCGGGCTGATTGCCGGGATCGCCGCCTACGTCAAATACCTGCGTCCGGAGATCCGCATCATCGGCGTTGAGCCGGACGACTCCAACTGCCTGCAGGCCGCCATGGCCGCCGGCGAGCGCGTGGTCCTGCCGCAGGTCGGGCTGTTCGCCGATGGCGTTGCGGTGGCGCAGATCGGCCAGCACACCTTCGATATCTGCAAGGAACACGTCGACGAGGTGGTCACCGTCAGCACCGACGAGATCTGCGCGGCGATCAAGGACATCTACGACGACACCCGTTCGATCACCGAGCCGGCCGGCGCCCTGGGCGTGGCCGGGATCAAGAAGTACGTGGAGCAGCACGGCATCGCCGGGCAGACCCTGGTGGCCATCGACTCCGGCGCCAACGTCAACTTCGACCGCCTGCGCCATGTCGCCGAGCGCGCCGAGCTGGGCGAGGGGCGCGAAGCCATCATCGCGGTGACCATTCCCGAGCAGCCGGGCAGCTTCAAGGCCTTCTGCGAGGCCATCGGCAAGCGTCAGATCACCGAATTCAACTACCGCTTCCACACCGGCAGCGAGGCGCACATCTTCGTTGGCGTGCAGACCCACCCGGAGACCGATCCGCGCAGCGCGCTGATCCAGCACCTGACCGACAAGGGCTTCCCGGTCACCGACCTGACCGACAACGAACTGGCCAAGCTGCATATCCGTCATATGGTCGGCGGCCATGCCGCCGGGGTCAGCGACGAAATGGTCCTGCGCTTCGAGTTCCCCGAGCGTCCGGGCGCGCTGTTCAACTTCCTCAACAAGCTGGGCGGGCGCTGGAATATCTCGATGTTCCATTACCGCAACCATGGTGCGGCGGATGGTCGCGTGGTGGCGGGCCTGCAGGTGCCGGAGGACGAGCGCCACCTGGTGCCGGCGGCGCTGGCCAAGATCGGCTATCCGTACTGGGACGAAACCGACAACCCGGCGTACCGGCTGTTCCTCGGCTAAGCGGCTACGCTTTGAGCAACGCCCCGAGGAAATCGCCCCCATGGAATCGCTGACCGCCCTGAAAACCGCCCACGTGTTGGCCATCGTGCTGCTGCTGGGCAGCGCGCTGGGGCTGGCGGTATGGACCTGGAGAGCCCGGCGCGCGGGCGATGCGGCGGTCTACGGGCGACTGCTGGCGCGTCCGCAGGGCTTTCTCTGGCTGTTGATGGGTATCTGCCTGGCGAGTCTGCCGTTCACCGGCTGGTGGCTGGTCCACCTGGTGGGCTGGCCGCTGGGGCAGACCTGGGTGCTGGGTTCGAGCCTGCTGTACACCTTCGGCATGCTGGCCTGGCTCTGGTTGCTGGCCCGGGTCAACCGCCTGCGCAGCGCCCCGGGCGTGGGCAAACCGCAGTTCACCCTGGCCCTGGCGCTGTTCAGCGGCATCTGTTTTATCGCCATCGCCGGCCTGATGGGTGCCAAGCCGGTCTGACGGGCTACCTCAATCGCGCAGGCTGATGACCGGCCAGCCGCGTTTCTCGGCTTCGGCGCGCAGGTTCGGGTCCGGATCGACCGCCACCGGGTTGTCCACTTCCTCTAGCAGCGGCAGGTCGTTCAGCGAGTCGCTGTAGAAATGGCTGCCTTCCAGATTCAGGCCATTTTCTTCCAGCCAGCGGCGCAGGCGGGTCACCTTGCCTTCGCGGAAGCACGGTACGTCGGTGCTGCGGCCGGTGAAGCGGCCATCGACCATCTCGCATTCGGTGGCGAGCAGGGTCTCCACTTCCAGGCGCTTGGCGATCGGGCCGGTGATGAAGCGGTTGGTGGCGGTGATGATGACCAGCTTGTCGCCGGCGTCGCGGTGCTTCTTCAGCAGGGCCAGGGCCTTGGGCTGGATGATCGGCTCGACGCAGTCGCGCATGAAGTCGGCATGCCATTCGTCGAGCTGGGCCATCTCGGTGGTGGCGAGGATTTCCAGGCTGAAGTTCAGGTAGGCCTGCAGATCCAGCTTGCCGGCCAGGTAGTCCTGGTAGAAGGCGTCGTTGCGGTTCTGGTACTCGACCGGGTCGAGGATGCCACGGGCGCACAGGTAGTCGCCCCATGCGTGGTCGCTGTCGCCGCCGAGGAGGGTGTTGTCCAGATCGAATAAAGCCAGGCGCATTGAAGAGTCACTCGCATAACATCTGAAAAGTCCCACAGAATACGGACTTTTCACAACGCTGCACATAAGGTATGGCGGGCGCGTTGCTGGCGTTGCAGGCTTTGTGGAACAATGCGGCGACATGCGTTTGCGAGGTTGCTGCCGTGATCGACCCCGATGGTTTTCGCCCCAATGTCGGGATCATTCTGACGAATGATCTTGGGCAGGTGCTATGGGCCCGGCGAATCAACCAGGATGCCTGGCAGTTTCCACAAGGGGGAATCAACCCCGACGAGACACCGGAAGATGCTCTGTACCGCGAGTTGAATGAAGAAGTAGGCCTCGAACGTCAGGACGTGGAAATTCTTGCCTGTACTCGTGGCTGGTTGCGTTATCGTTTACCCCAACGTCTGGTCCGTACCCATAGCCAACCGCTATGCATCGGCCAGAAACAGAAGTGGTTCCTGCTGCGCCTGGTCTCCAACGAGCAGCGGGTACGGATGGATCTCACCGGCAAACCGGAGTTCGATGGCTGGCGTTGGGTCAGCTATTGGTACCCGCTGGGCCAGGTGGTGACATTCAAGCGCGAAGTGTACCGCCGCGCGCTCAAAGAGCTTGCCCCGCGCCTTCTGGCGCGCGACTGACGACGGAGTTCGACCCCGAGCCATGCTCAATACGCTGCGCAAGATCGTCCAGGAAGTTAACTCCGCCAAGGATCTCAAGACGGCGTTGGGGATCATTGTCTTGCGCGTCAAAGAGGCCATGGGCAGTCAGGTCTGCTCGGTCTACCTGCTCGACCCGGAAACCAACCGTTTCGTCCTGATGGCCACCGAGGGCCTGAACAAGCGCTCCATCGGCAAGGTCAGCATGGCGCCGAACGAGGGCCTGGTCGGCCTGGTCGGCACCCGGGAAGAACCGCTGAACCTGGAAAACGCCGCCGACCACCCGCGTTACCGCTACTTCGCCGAGACCGGTGAAGAGCGTTTCGCCTCCTTCCTCGGCGCACCGATCATCCACCACCGGCGTGTGGTCGGGGTCCTGGTGATCCAGCAGAAGGAGCGCCGTCAGTTCGACGAGGGCGAGGAAGCCTTCCTCGTCACCATGAGCGCCCAGCTCGCCGGGGTTATCGCCCATGCCGAGGCGACCGGTTCGATCCGTGGCCTGGGCCGCCAGGGCAAGGGTATCCAGGAAGCCAAGTTCGTCGGCGTGCCCGGCTCGCCGGGGGCTGCCGTGGGTACTGCGGTGGTCATGCTGCCGCCTGCCGATCTCGACGTGGTGCCGGACAAGACCGTCACCGACATCGATGCCGAACTGAAACTCTTCAACAATGCCCTCGAAGGCGTGCGCAGCGACATGCGCACCCTCTCGGCCAAGCTGGCAACCCAGTTGCGCCCGGAAGAGCGGGCGTTGTTCGACGTCTACCTGATGATGCTCGACGACGCGGCCCTGGGCGGCGAGGTGGTCGAGGTCATCAAGACCGGCCAGTGGGCCCAGGGTGCCTTGCGCCAGGTGGTTGGCGAGCACGTCAATCGCTTCGAACTGATGGACGACGCCTACCTGCGCGAGCGTGCCTCCGACGTCAAGGACCTCGGCCGGCGCCTGCTGGCCTACCTCCAGGAAGCCCGCCAGCTGTCGCTGGTCTACCCCGACAACACCATCCTGGTCAGTGAAGAACTGACCCCGGCCATGCTCGGCGAAGTGCCGGAAGGCAAGCTGGCGGGTCTGGTTTCGGTGCTGGGTTCGGGCAACTCCCACGTGGCGATCCTCGCCCGGGCCATGGGCATTCCCACGGTGATGGGCCTGGTCGACCTGCCGTACTCCAAGGTCGACGGCATCCAGATGATCGTCGACGGCTACAAGGGCGACGTCTTCACCAACCCCAGCGACGTGTTGCGCAAGCAATACGCCGATGTGGTCGCCGAGGAGCGTGAGCTGGCCAAGGGCCTCGACGCGCTGCGCGAACTGCCCTGCGAAACCACCGATGGCCACCGCATGCCGCTGTGGGTCAACACCGGTCTGCTCGCCGATGTGGCGCGGGCGCAGCAGCGAGGCGCCGAGGGTGTGGGCCTGTACCGCACCGAAGTACCATTCATGATCAACCAGCGCTTCCCCAGCGAGAAGGAACAGCTGGCGATCTACCGCGAACAGCTGGCCGCCTTCCATCCACTGCCAGTGACCATGCGCAGCCTGGATATCGGCGGTGACAAGGCGCTGTCCTACTTCCCGATCAAGGAAGACAACCCGTTCCTCGGCTGGCGCGGCATCCGCGTCACCCTCGACCACCCGGAAATCTTCCTGGTCCAGACCCGCGCCATGCTCAAGGCCAGCGAAGGCCTGAACAACCTGCGCATCCTGCTGCCGATGATCTCCGGCATCCACGAACTCGAAGAAGCCCTGCACCTGATCCACCGGGCCTGGGGCGAAGTGCGCGACGAAGGCACCGACGTGCCGATGCCACCGGTGGGGGTGATGGTGGAGATTCCCGCTGCCGTCTACCAGACCAAGGAGCTGGCGCGTCAGGTGGACTTCCTCTCGGTCGGCTCCAACGACCTGACCCAGTACCTGCTGGCGGTGGACCGCAACAACCCGCGGGTCGCCGATCTCTACGACTACCTGCACCCGGCGGTGCTCCAGGCCCTGCAGCATGTAGTCACCGCGGCCCATGCCGAAGGCAAGCCGGTGAGTATCTGTGGCGAAATGGCCGGTGATCCGGCGGCGGCGGTGCTGCTGATGGCGATGGGCTTCGACAGCCTGTCGATGAACGCCACCAACCTGCCGAAGGTGAAATGGATGCTGCGCCAGATCAGCATGGGCAAATCGAAGGAGATGCTTGCCCAGGTGATGGAAATCGACAACCCGCAGGTTATCCACAGCACCTTGCATCTGGCCCTGAAGAACCTGGGCTTGGGGCGGATGATCAATCCGCACTGATCCGTATTGCTCTCAAGGGCTTCATCGCCGGCAACGCCGGCTCCCACAGGATCCGGGTCGCTGCGGATAGTGTGGGAGCGGGCGTTGCCCGCGATGAGGCCCTCAGCTTCACAGCAACAGCTCGACCTCTCCCAGATGCCCCCCAAACGGCCCGAAACTCCTTTCCACCAGCCTACGCCGCCCATCCGCCTCGACGATCAGCACGGTACTCGCCCGCGTCCCATAGTTCTGACTGGCAATGAACACGCTGGACAGCAAGCGCTCGGTCGCCAGCCCGACGCCGGTATCCGGCAGCGCATTGTCCGCTGCCGGGTCGTTGTCCCCCAGCAACTCGAACAGCTTCAGCGGATCGGGATCATCCAGCCGCGCCCGTAATCCCTCCCGCGCCTTGACCAGCTTCGGCCACGGTGTATCCAGCGCCGCGTTGGACAGCCCGTACACCCCGGCCTCCAGCAGCCGTGGCGCGGCATCGCCGCCATGCAGGTAGCCCAGTTGGCGCCCGTCGCCCACCAGCAGATTGAAACCCGAGTAATGCCGGGCCTCGTCCGCCACCTTGCCCAGATAAGCCTCGACCGACAGCGCCCCGCGCAGAAACCCCGCCACCAGTTCGCCACGCGAACGGCTACCCAGCGGCTGTCCGGGGTTGCGGATATTGGTCAGCGCAGCGAATTTGCCCTGCGGCCCCAGGCCCAGCCAGGTTCCGCCGGCTTCCAGGTCGCGCCCGGCATGCACTCCGGGGGCTTCCTCCCAGGCTGCCAGGGCCTGGGTCGGGCGGGCGTAGAATTCGTCACGGTTGGCCGCGACGATCAGCGGCCGGGCATGCCCCGGGCGCCAGGCGAAAACGATCAGGCACATCGTGTTTCCCGTTGTCTTGTCGGTGGTGCCTCACTCTACAGCAGACGAGACTGACAAGGTCTTCATCTGCCATGAGTAGAGGCAAGGGCCTGCCTTCCGTTACCATGCCGGACTGAATTTTCCGGGGGCAACAATGGAATTCGTGCTCTATCTGCTACTGGGCGCTTGCGCGGGCGTACTGGCCGGGCTGTTCGGCGTCGGTGGCGGCATCATCATCGTGCCGGTGCTGGTGTTCAGCTTCACCCTGCAAGGCTTCGATGCCTCAGTGTTGACCCACCTGGCAGTCGGCACGTCGCTGGCGACCATCGTCTTCACCTCGATCAACGCCGTTCGCGAGCACCATCGCAAGGGCGCGGTGCAGTGGCCGATCTTCGCCTGGATGACCTTGGGCATCCTCATTGGCGCCGGTATCGGGGCCAAGACCGCCTCGCTGATCCAGGGTCCGCACCTGCAAAAGATCATCGGCGTATTCGCCCTGGTGATCTCCGTGCAGATGGCCCTCGACCTTCGGCCCAAGGCCAGCCGCGGTATTCCCGGCAAGGCCGGTTTGACCGCTGCCGGAAGCGTGGTCGGCTGGGCCTCGGCGATCTTCGGCATCGGCGGCGGTTCGCTGACCGTGCCGTTCCTGACCTGGCGCAGCCTGCCGATGCAGCAGGCGGTGGCGACCTCGTCGGCTTGCGGGCTGCCGATCGCCCTGGTCAGCGCCGTGAGTTTCATGCTGCTGGGCTGGCACGAGGAACACCTGCCGCCGCACAGCCTGGGCTTCGTCTACCTGCCGGCGATGATCGGCATTGCCGTTACCAGCATGTTTTTCGCCCGCTTCGGCGCGCGCCTGGCGCATAAACTGTCGCCGCGCCTGCTCAAGCGCCTGTTCGCCGCGCTGCTGTTCTGCGTCGGCCTGAGCTTTTTGCTTTAACGAGAGGAGTCACCATGCTGCCTTACCCGCAGATCGATCCCGTGGCACTGGCCATCGGGCCGCTGAAAATCCATTGGTATGGCCTGATGTACCTGGTCGGTATCGGTGGCGCCTGGCTGCTGGCCTCGCGCCGGCTCAACCGCTTCGACCCGACCTGGACCCGGGAAAAACTCTCGGACCTGGTGTTCTGGCTGTCCATGGGGGTGATCGTCGGCGGACGGCTCGGCTACGTGCTGTTCTACGACCTGAGCGCCTACCTGGCCAACCCGACCCTGATTTTCGAAGTGTGGAAGGGCGGCATGTCGTTCCACGGCGGGTTTATCGGCGTGATGCTGGCGGCGGTGTGGTTCGGCAAGCGCAACAACAAGACCTTCTTCGAACTGATGGACTTCGTCGCGCCGATGGTGCCGATCGGTCTGGGCGCCGGGCGTATCGGCAACTTCATCAACGCCGAATTGTGGGGCAAGGCCACTGATGTGCCGTGGGCCATGGTCTTTCCGCCGTTCAGCGACCCGGCGCAGTTGCCCCGCCACCCGTCGCAGCTGTACCAGTTCGCCCTGGAAGGCGTGGCGCTGTTCCTGATCCTCTGGCTCTACTCGCGCAAGCCGCGGCCGACCATGGCGGTCTCCGGCATGTTCGCCCTGTTCTACGGGATCTTCCGCTTCATCGTCGAATTCGTCCGCGTTCCGGACGCCCAGCTCGGCTACCTGGCCTGGGGCTGGCTGACCATGGGTCAGATTCTTTGTGTCCCGATGATCGTCGGCGGCCTTGCCCTGATCTGGTGGGCCTATAATCGCAAGCCGACGGTGAAACCCGCGGTCTGATTTTCCACGGCAGGGGCGATCCCCTGCCGTCTTCGTTACAGGAACGCTATGAAACAGTATCTGGACCTGGTCCGCGACGTTATCGAGAACGGCACCCTTCAGGAAAACCGCACCGGCGTGCGCACCATCGCCCTGCCGGGCGCCATGCTGCGTTTCGACCTGCAGAAGGGCTTCCCGGCCATCACCACGCGCAAGCTGGCGTTCAAGTCGGCCATCGGCGAGATGGTCGGTTTCCTGCGCGGCGTGAAGAACGCCGCCGAGTTCCGCGAGCTGGGCTGCAAGGTCTGGGACCAGAACGCCAACGAAAACGCCCAATGGCTGGCCAGCCCGTTCCGCCAGGGGCCTGACGACCTCGGCGAAATCTACGGCGTGCAATGGCGCCAATGGCCGGCCTACAAGCGCATTCCGCTGAGCAATGCCGCCGCCATCGAGCTGGCGCAGAAGAACGGTTTCGTGAAGATCGCCGAGGCCGAGGAAGACGGTGAAGCCTTCGTCGTGCTGTACAAGGCCATCGACCAGATCCGCCAGTGCGTCGACACCATCGTCAACGACCCCAACAGCCGGCGCATCCTGTTCCACGGCTGGAACTGCGCACAGCTGGACGAAATGGCCCTGCCGCCATGCCACCTGCTGTACCAGTTCCACCCCAACACCCAGACCAAAGAGATCTCCCTGACTCTCTACATCCGCTCCAACGACCTGGGCCTGGGCACGCCGTTCAACCTCACCGAAGGCGCCGCGCTGCTGTCGCTGATCGGCCGCCTGACCGGCTACACCCCGCGCTGGTTCACCTACTTCATCGGCGATGCCCACGTGTACGAAAACCACCTGGACATGCTCAACGAGCAACTGCGTCGCGAGCCGCTGGAAGCGCCGAAGCTGGTGATTTCCGATCGGGTGCCGGAGTTTGCCAAAACCGGCAAGTACGAGCCGGAGTGGCTGGAAAAGATCGAGCCGAGCGACTTCAGCCTGGAAGGCTACGAGCACCATCCGCCGATGACGGCGCCGATGGCTGTTTGAGGCTGCGGCCTGATGGGGCAACAGGATGCTGTCCCATCAGGTATTAACGGGCGCGCAGGGTGCAGAAACGAAAACCCCGACTCTAGGTCGGGGTGGGTGTTTCGTGGTCTTTGCAAAGAGTCGTAAGCTTTCGCCCATTGGAGCTCAGTGCCAACCAGTGGATCATGCTACGAGCGGTTGATACCCACGTCAACAGCCTCGCTCGAGGGGAAACCCAGCATGCCACACTCCATCCAGTACAGGCCTGAGCTGATCGAGCAACTGATCAGTTCGCACAGGATTGCCAGTTACAGCAGAGTCTTTTCCGCCACCAACGACATGGAGTTGGTTGGCGCTTACCTCTGGAACTCCCATGTGTGTGCATCCCTCTATCCCTTGCTTTGTGCAGCGGAAGTCACCCTTCGAAATGCCATTGATGTCGCCCTGACGGCTGAGCTGGGAAAATTCTGGTGGAGAAAGGGCAAGCTGCAATACAAGAGTTTCAGGGCTGGAGCTATCAGACTGCCGCATTCGGTAGAGTGTCTGGGCAATAACTTCCAGTCGGCCTACCGGGCCGCCAGCAGGGAGAAAGCGAAAAGGACAGGCGCCAGTGGAGCGCCTGACCATCAGGAAATCGTGGCGCAAGCTGAATTTTCCACTTGGGAGTTCATCCTCGATAACGAATTCATGGGTAATAACCTGATCTGGCCGAAGAACCTTGGCCGCGTTTTCAGGGGCAAATGGCCTGTAAGTGCCAATATGCTCCGGCACTGCAAGGATCGTGTTTCTCTCGTCCGGACCTTTCGCAATCGGATATTCCATCACGAGCCAGCCTGGAAGCGCTCAGGTGTAACAGATGAGCAGCAGGCGGTAATTCACCTGCATGAGAAGATCGGCAAGCTCACAGAATTGATCAGTTGGATATCGCCGGAGAAAATCGATCTGCTTGAAAAGAGTGGCCTGGTCGGAACGGCTTATCGTGCTTGCTCGCTTGCTGAGATCAAAAGGTTCAAGCACCAATCCAGGACCAGTACCGTCAACAATATGAGCAAGCTCATCAAGTTGGCTGAGGTAGCGCGCTCTGGAAACGAGGTGCTAAAAATAGCGATCTACGGTAAGCGCAGGGCTGTCTATACCCTTCAACCGGGCTGACAGGAGAAGCGTAAAAGCTCAATGCCCATGGCTCCTGCCTACATGCGAATGCTCCGCCTCCGGCACCGAAACCGCCCCATTCACCTCAAGCCTCTCCAGAATCGCGCAATGCTCCCCACCGGCATTGCAGCGCCTGCGCAACTCCACCAGTTGCCCTTGCAATGCCATCAGCCCGTCAATCCGCGCCTGCACGTGCTCGATATGCTCGTCGATCAGCGCATTGACGCTTTCACACTGGTCCTGCGGGCTGTCCCGTAGCCGCAGCAGGCTGCGGATTTCTTCCAGGGTCATGTCCAGCGTCCGGCAGTTGCGGATAAAGGTCAGGCGCTCGACATGGGCCTGGGTGTAGACCCGGTAGTTGCCCTCGCTGCGGGCCGGTTCGGGCAGCAGGTTTTCCCGCTCGTAGTAACGGATGGTCTCCACCGCACAATCGGTGGCCTTGGCCAGTTCGCCGATCTTCATCTGCAAATACCTCGACAGGTTGCTTGACCCTATAGTGGCTACAGGGTGTTCACTTGGCAACAGGACCTTTAGGGATGAACCCCCATGAACCAGCCTGTCAATCACGATCACCTCCATAAGCACCACGATCACGGCCATAGCAAGCACGATAGCTGCTGCACGCCCAAGGCCACGTCCTGCTGCTCCGCCACCGAGGCGCCGGCCCTTGTGCAACTGAGCGAAAAGGCCAGCAGCGACGCCCGGCTCAGTCGTTTCCGCATCGAGGCCATGGACTGTCCGACCGAGCAGACCCTGATCCAGAACAAGCTGGGCAAGCAGGATGGCATCGAGCAACTGGAATTCAACCTGATCAACCGCATCCTCGGCGTGCGCCACACCCATGGCGATACCCGGGGCATCGAGCAGGCGATCGCTTCGCTGGGCATGAAGGCCGAGCCGCTGACCGACGAAGCCGCTGAAGCCAAACCGGCCCCGGCGAAGAAATCCTGGTGGCCGCTGGCGCTGTCCGGCGTGGCCGCCCTGGCCGCGGAAATCGTGCATTTCACCGCTGCCGCGCCGGAGTGGATGGTCGCCGCGCTGGCCCTGGCGGCGATCCTCGGCTGCGGTCTGGGCACCTACAAGAAAGGCTGGATCGCCCTGAAGAACCGCAACCTCAACATCAACGCGCTGATGAGCATCGCAGTGACCGGCGCGGTGCTGATCGGCCAGTGGCCGGAAGCGGCCATGGTGATGGTGCTGTTCACCCTCGCCGAGGTGATCGAAGCCCGTTCCCTGGACCGCGCGCGCAACGCCATTGGCGGCCTGATGCAACTGAGTCCGGACATGGCCACCGTGCAGCAAGCCGATGGCCAGTGGCTGGAGATGGAAGTGACCAAGGTCGCGCTGGGTGCTCTGGTCCGCCTGCGGCCTGGCGAGCGCGTCGGCCTCGACGGTGAAGTGATCAGCGGCCAGTCGAGCATCGACCAGGCACCGATCACCGGCGAGAGCCTGCCGGTGGAGAAGGGCCCGGGCGACAAGGTGTTCGCCGGCACCATCAACCAGTCCGGTGCGCTGGAGTACCGGGTCACCGCCGCTGCCGGGCAATCGACCCTGGCACGGATCATCAAGGCGGTCGAGGAAGCCCAGGGCGCCCGGGCGCCGACCCAGCGCTTCGTCGACCAGTTCTCGCGCATCTACACCCCCGCCGTATTCGCCTTCGCCCTGGCGGTGGCGGTGATTCCGCCGCTGTTCATGGCCGGTGCCTGGTTCGACTGGATCTACCGCGCGCTGGTCCTGCTGGTGGTGGCCTGCCCGTGCGCCCTGGTGATCTCCACTCCGGTGACCATCGTCAGCGGCCTGGCCGCCGCGGCGCGCAAGGGCATCCTGATCAAGGGCGGCGTGTACCTCGAAGGCGGGCGCAAGCTGGACTTCATCGCCCTCGACAAGACCGGCACCCTGACCCACGGCAAGCCGGTACAGACCGACCGCCAGGTGCTCGACCCGCTGTTCGCCGAGCGCGCCCAGCGCATCGCCGCCAGCCTTGGCGCCCGCTCCGATCACCCGGTATCGATGGCCATTGCGCTCCAGGGTGAGGCGGACGGCCTGGCGCTGGACGAGGTGAGCAACTTCCAGGCCCTGATGGGCCGTGGCGTCAGCGGTGAGGTGGACGGCGTGCTCTACCACCTCGGCAACCATCGCCTGGTGGAAGAACTGGGCCTGTGCTCGCCGCAGCTGGAGGAAAAACTCGACGCGCTGGAGCGTCAGGGCAAGACCGTGGTGGTGCTGCTCGACGGCTCCGGCCCGCTGGCCCTGTTCGCCGTGGCCGATACGGTCAAGCAGACCAGCCGCGAGGCCATCGCCGAACTGCACCAACTGGGCATCCGCACCGTCATGCTCACCGGTGACAACCCACACACCGCCGACGCCATCGCCACCCAGGTCGGCATCGACGAGGCTCGTGGCAACCTTCTGCCGGCGGACAAACTGGCGGCCATCGAGGATCTCTACGCCAAGGGCCATCGGGTCGGCATGGTCGGCGACGGCATCAACGACGCCCCGGCCCTGGCCCGCGCCGAAATCGGCTTCGCCATGGCCGCAGCCGGTACCGACACCGCCATCGAGACCGCCGATGTCGCGCTGATGGACGACGACTTGCGGAAAATCCCGGCCTTCGTCAGGCTCTCGCGGCAAAGCGCAGCGATCCTGGTGCAGAACATCGTTCTGGCCCTGGGTATCAAGGCGATCTTCCTGGCGATCACCTTTGCCGGCATGGCCACCATGTGGATGGCGGTGTTCGCCGATATGGGCGTCAGCCTGCTGGTGGTCTTCAACGGGTTGCGCCTGCTAAGAAAATAAGAGGATTTATGCTGAGTTCCGAGCTGAAGGCGTTCTACATGGTGGCCCGCCTGGGCAGCATCACCCTGGCCGCGAAGAAGCTCGGACTCAGCCAGCCGACGGTCACCACGCAGATCCGCCACCTGGAAAGCCACTACGGCGTCGAGCTGTTCTACCGTGGTGGCCGGCGCCTGGCCCTGAGCGAGGAGGGCGCGCGGCTGCTGCCGATGGTGCGCACGCTGCTGCAGCAGGAGGCCGATATCGAGTTCTTCCTGCGCAACAGTGGCCAGCAGCAGGGCGCCTTGCGGGTGGCGGCGACTGCGCCGTACTACATCCTCGACCTGGTGAAGATCTTCCGCGAACGCCTGCCGCAGGTGGAGGTGTCGGTGGAGATCGGCAACTCGCAGCAGGTTCTCGAACTGCTGGAGGAATACCGGGTGGATGTGGCGGCATCCTCGCAGTTGCTCGAAGACAGCCGCCTGGTGCGCCGGGTGCTCGGCACCGACCCGCTGGTGGTCGCGGTGCACCGCAGTCATCCCCTGGCCTCGCGGGAGTCGGTGCCCCTGGCGGCGCTGGCCGGGCATTGCCTGTTGATGCGCGAACAGGGCTCGACCACCCGCAAGCTGACCGAGCAGATGCTTGAAGAGGCTGGAGTGAAGGTCGGTGCGCTGCTGGAGATCGGCAGCCGCGAGTCGATCCGCGAGGCGGTACTGCGCAATATCGGTATCAGCATCATTGCTCGGCATGAAGTGCCGCATAACCCGGAGCTGCGGGTGCTGGGGCTGGAGGGGGCGCCGGTGATGCATGAGTACCTGTATTGCCTGAAGGAAAGGCGCCAGGCGCGCTTGCCGGCTGCATTCCTGGGGCTGGCCCAGGAGATGTCGGCCATCGATTCCTGACTTGAGGGCCCTATCGCCGGCAACGCCGGCTCCCACAAGGTTCAGCGGTCTACTCGATACCTGTGGGAGCTGGCGTTGCCAGCGATGAGGCCCTCAAGATCAGCAACAAAAATCCGCCAATACCACTATCGGCAGCTTTTGCCCTACAGCCACAGAACCTTCGCAAAGCGTACCTAGCATGACCCTCATTCGTTCGGTGAGGTCCTGTCATGAACAACACGCTTGCAAACCCCGGCGCCGAGTTGCGCGTTCGCGGCATCAACAAACGCTTCGGTGCCTTCACCGCGCTGCACGATGTCTCCCTCGACGTCGCCGCCGGTGAACTGGTCTGCCTGCTCGGCCCGTCCGGCTGCGGCAAGACCACCCTGCTGCGCTGCATCGCCGGCCTGGAGCGCCAGGACCGCGGCGAGCTGATGATCGGCGACCGCGATATCTCCACCCTGCCGCCACAAGCCCGTGACTACGGCATCCTGTTCCAGTCCTACGCGCTGTTTCCCAACCTCACCGTCGAAGCCAACATCGCCTACGGCCTGGCCGGCAGCGGTCGCAACGAGGTGCGCCAGCGGGTCGGGCAGATGCTCGAACTGGTCGGCCTGACCGGCAGCGAAAAGAAGTACCCCGGCCAGCTCTCCGGCGGCCAGCAACAGCGCGTGGCGCTGGCCCGTGCCCTGGCGCCGGCGCCGTCGCTGCTGCTGCTCGACGAACCGATGTCGGCCCTCGATGCCCGCGTCCGCGAGCATCTGTGCACCGAGCTGCGCCAGCTCCAGCGCCAACTGGGCATCACCACCCTGATGGTCACCCACAACCAGGACGAAGCCATGCTGATGGCCGACCGCATTGCCGTGATGAACAACGGCCAGGTCGAGCAATACGCCACCGCCCAGGAAATCTACGACCGTCCGGCCACGCCCTTCGTCGCCGAATTCATCGGCCAGGGCAACTGGCTGCCGTTCCAGCGCAGCAGCGACAGCCATGCCCAGGTCGGCGGCCTGAACCTGCGCCTGGCGCCGGGGGCCAAGGCCGGTGGCAGCGGCCGGCTGTTCTGCCGCCCCGAGTCGATCAGCGTCAATCCGATCGTCCATGAGGAAAACCTTTTCCCGGCGCGCCTGCGGGAAATCACCTTCCTCGGCAACCGCTGCCGCATGAGCTTCGAACTGCACCAGTTGCCCGGTCATGCCCTGCTTGCCGAGGTCGCCCCGGAAGCCATGCCGCGCCTGGGTTCGCAGGACATCTGGGTGGCCCTGCCGCCGCGCAGCCTGCAGGTGTTTGCCTGAGATGGGCGCGCCACTCACCCTGCCGATCGCACAGGCGAAGGCCAAACCGCTCTCCGACGTTGCCCTGGGTGACCGTCTATTCGTGGTCGGCGGCAAATGGCTGCTGCTGATGTTCCTCGTGGTCTCGGTGCTGCTGCCGCTGCTGGCGATCTTCTGGCGCGGTTTCAGCAGCGAAGCCGGGCAGGGCGGCGGACTGGTCGCGGCCCGCGAGTTGTTCGCCAGCGCCAACTTCCACTGGTTGCTCGGCAACAGCCTCAAGGTCTCGCTCAGCGTCGCCGCCATCGTCGTACCGCTGGCCTACCTGTTCGCCTATGCCCTGCAACGCACGCTGATTCCCGGCAAACGCCTGTGGCGAGGGATTTCCCTGCTGCCGCTGCTGGCACCGTCGATGCTGCCGGCCATCGCCCTGGTCTACCTGTTCGGCAACCAGGGACTGCTGCGCGGCCTGCTCAGCGACAACATCTATGGCTTCTGGGGCATCGTCCTTGGCGAGGCGATCTACACCTTCCCTCACGCGCTGATGATCCTGCTGTCTGCCCTGTCCCTGGCCGATGCACGGTTGTTCGACGCCGCTTCGAGCATGGGCGCAGGTCCGTGGCGCGCGTTCCACAGCATCACCTGGCCGGCCACCCGCCAGGCCGTGTTCGCCGCGTTCTGCCTGGTGTTCACCCTGACCATCACCGACTTCGGCGTGCCGGTCGTGGTTGGCGGCGATTACCAGGTGCTGGCGCTGGAAGCCTACAAGGCGGTGGTCGGCCAGCAGCAGTTCGGCCGCGGTGCGCTGATCGGCATGATCCTGTTGATCCCGGCGCTGCTCAGCTTCGGCGTCGATGCCTGGCTGCGCCGGCGCCAGGGCGAGGCCATGAGCGGGCGGGCCCAGGTCTTCGAGCCGGCGCCGTCCCGTAGCCGGGATGCCTGGTTCCTCGCTGTGGTGGTGCTGGTCTGTGCCGTCCTGCTGCTGGTGGTGGGCATGGCGGTGTACTCGTCGTTGGTCAAGTTCTGGCCGTACAACCTGTCGCTGTCGCTCAAGCACTACCAGTTCGACGAAACCGCTGGCGGCGGCTGGCTGGCCTATCGCAACAGCCTGACCATGGTCCTGGGCACTGCGCTGATCGGCAGCGTGGCGATCTTCACCGGCGCCTACCTGATGGAGAAAACCAGCGGGCAGCGCCGCCTCAACCTGATCCTGCGCCTGCTCAGCTTCGTGCCGATGGCGGTGCCGGGGCTGGTGCTCGGCCTTGGCTACGTCTTCTTCTTCAACCTGCCGGGCAACCCGCTGCATGTGTTCTACGGAAGCATGGCGCTGCTGGTGATCTGCACCGTGGCCCACTACCTGACCACCGCGCAGATGACCGCGACCACCGCCTTGCGCCAGCTCGACGGCGAGTTCGAGGCTGCCGCGCTGTCGCTCAAGGCGCCGCTGTACCGGCACTTCCTGCGGGTCACCCTGCCGATCTGCCTGCCGGCGCTGCTGGACATCGTCCGCTACCTGTTCGTCTCGGCAATGACCACGGTATCGGCGGCGATCTTCCTCTACAGCCCGGACACCATCCTCGCCGCCGTCGCCGTGCTGAACATGGACGACGCCGGCAACGTCGGCGGTGCTGCCGCCATGTCGACCCTGATCCTGTTCACCAGCGCCGGCGTCTCGCTGCTGCTGGCCTGGGCCTCCCGGGGCCTGCTGCAACGCTCCCAGGCCTGGCGCCAACGCGCGCCGGGCCACTGATTGCGCCACCCAACCTGACCAACGTCCCTCCAAAGGAACCGCATCATGTTCAAGCCACTCGCCCTTGCCGCTGCCGTCCTCTGCGCATTCAGCCTGCAGGCCAGCGCCGCGCAGACTTCGCTGACGGTCTATACCGCACTGGAAGCCGAACAGCTGAAGAGCTACAAGCAGGCGTTCGAAAAGGCCAACCCGGACATCGAGATCAAGTGGGTGCGTGACTCCACCGGGATCATCACCGCCAAGCTGCTGGCCGAGAAGGATCGCCCGCAGGCCGACGCGGTGTGGGGCCTGGCTGCTTCCAGCCTGGCCGTCCTCGACCAGCAGGGCATGCTGCAAGGCTATGCACCCAAGGACCTGGGCAAGATCGGTACGAACTACCGCGACCCGGCCAACCCGCCGGCCTGGGTCGGCATGGACGTGTGGGCCGCGACTATCTGCTTCAACACCGTCGAGGCCGAGAAGCAGGGCCTGAGCAAGCCGGTGAGCTGGCAGGACCTGACCAAGCCCGAGTACAAGGGCAAGATCGTCATGCCCAACCCGGCCTCGTCCGGCACCGGCTTCCTCGATGTCAGCGCCTGGTTGCAGACCTTCGGCGAGCCGCAGGGCTGGGCCTACATGGATGCCCTGCACCAGAACATCGGCCAGTACGTCCACTCCGGTTCCAAGCCCTGCAAGCTGGCCGCGGCCGGTGAATTCCCGATCGGCATCTCCTTCGAATACCCGGCGGTACAGCTCAAGCGCCAGGGCGCGCCGCTGGACATCGTCCTGCCGAAGGAAGGCCTGGGCTGGGAGATCGAGGCCACTGCGGTGATCAAGGGCACGGCGCATGAAGAAGCGGCCAAGCGCCTGGCCGACTTCTCCGCCAGCCCGGCGGCGATGGAGCTGTACAAGGAAAACTTCGCCGTGCTGGCCCAGCCGGGCATCGCCAAGCCGCAGACCGAACTGCCGGCGGACTACGAGCAGCGCCTGATCAAGAACGACTTTGCCTGGGCCTCGAAGAATCGTGACCAGATCCTTGCCGAGTGGCGCAAGCGCTATGACGGCAAGTCCGAGAAAATAGCCCAGCAGTAGATCTTCACTGACCCCATCGCTGGCAAGCCAGCTCCCACAAGGGCTGCTCCCACAAGGGGGTTATTTGCGCTCGGCCCCCGGGTCATACAGCCGGGTCACATCCCCGCCGAGGCGGAAGCTGTTGAACGGCTGCATGTCGTGGCGGCGTTTCTGCACGTCGGCGCTGCACGCGTAGAGGCTGCACCAGGGCTCCAGCCAGGCGTACTTGGTCTTGACCCGCAGGTCGTCCATGTCCTGGTCGTCGCCGGTCTTGCGCTCGAACGCTCGCGGGTCCTTCGACCCGGCCAGGACCTGTTCGCCCAGACGCTTGAGCGCCTGGTTGTTCTCGCCGCGCAGATCCACGCCATTGACCTGGGCGAAGCTGGCGATCATCGCCAGCGGCGGCAGGGCGTAGTTGTGGTAGGCGAGGGCCCGTTGGCGGCGCTTGAGCTCGTTGGGCAAAAAGCCCTGGGCGTCGACCTGGCCGGCAGCGACGCGGTACTCCTTCACCGCCCAGTCGAACAGGTCGCGGCGGTCGGTGACCACGGCGGTGGCCATCACCGACCAGGCCGCCCAGTAGCTGTGGTTGTTGATCTTGGCCAGGGGCAGGTTGCTCCAGTCGCTGACCACCTGGTCGGCGAGGCGGCCGAACCATTTCTCGATTTCCTCGGCCTGGGCCTGGTGCGCCGCCAGCGGCCGGGCATTGGAGAACTTCAGTTGCAGCCAGGCACCACTGAGGCTGCCCAGTGCCCATTTGCGCATCGACTTGCCGGTGTGGTTGAAGTCGCTGGACATCAGCGCATCGGCCCGCGCCCAGGTGGTCAGCCAGCCCAGCGCGCAATCCAGTTGCTGCGGCCGGCCATCGCGCAGGTAGCGGGTGACCTGCTGGGCGACGCCTTTCTCCAGGCTGGTGATGCTCGCCGTGGAGTCGCGGAACGACTTGTCGGCGCTGGCGTTGAAGGTCGAGCGCGACGAGTCCGAGCCCTCGTACTTGCTGCGAAATTGCAGCTTGCCGGTGTAGGGTGCCGGTGCGGCTTCGCACTTGAAGTCACCGTCGCCGCTCTTCTGCTTTTCGATGCCGGCGCCATAGCCCGGCGGCGGTACCAGCCCGGCGGCGAGAGCCTGGCCGGAGAGGCCGAGCAATACCGCGCTGGCGATCATGCTGAGTCTGTTCATGGGGTCCTCACAATCCGGCTTGGGCGTTGCGCGGGGCAGCGCCGACAGGGCCGCGTTCGCACAGGGTGGCCTGGACTTTCTGGGTGCCGCTCTCCGGCCCTTGCAGCTCTACGGCAAGCAGGGTCTGCGCGGCCCAGTCCTCGTCTTCACGCAACTGGAAGGCGAAGCGGCCGTCGGTGTCGGAGGTGGTCGGTTTCTCGATCTTGATGTCCTCGTGGCGGCCGTTGAGGTACCAGAGGGTGGCCTGCATGACCTTGACCGAGGTGTCTTCGTAGCGGATGTCCAGTTGGTGGTTGCGGTTGGTCAGGTCCTTGATCACGCCGTTGCGACCGTTGACCATCAGCTCGTTCTGCCCCGGCTTGAGCGCGGCGCTGGCGCTCATCTGCGCCGGCTTGCCGTCGCAGCCGTTGTCGAGCAGGGCGAGCATCTGCCGCCAGATGGTTTCCTGGTTCAGCGGGTACAGCGGGGAGAATTCCCAGACCAGGATCTTCGGCGGGTTCTTGCGGAATTCCTCGCTGCCCAGGTACTGGATCATCGAGCCTTCCAGACCGCCGCCGGGGAAGGCGACGTTGAGCACGTCGGCGCCGATGTACTGTTCGAGGAAGCCGGAGAAGTTGTAGTTCTTGCCGCTGTGGCTGGTACCGACCAGGGTGATCTGCGCGTTGCCCGAGTCACCGAACAGATCGTCGCCGCCGCTGGTGCCCTTCGGCTCGGTGGCGAACTGGTCCATGTACTGCACTGCGTAACTGGTGCCGCAAAGCTGGCCGGCGACGTTGTGCAGGGTGCCGGTCTTGCCCATGCGTCCGGATTTCTTCGTTTCGAATTCCTTGCGCGGAATGCCTTCGAAGGCCGGCATGGCGTGCACGGTTTCGGCGACGATCTTCGCCGCGCGCTCGGCGCCGTACGGGGTCCAGTGCTGGTCGCCGCGGAAGTAGAAGTCCTTGCCCTGGTCGGCGGCGGCCAGTTGCTCGTTGGTCAGCGGCGACAGGTCGGGCACGTTGTAGCCCATGCCACGGAAGCGCTTGAGCATGGCCTGGTAGTTGCCCAGGGCCTTCTGGTAATCGAACTTCGCCTTCTCTTCGGGATTGAGCATGTTGCGGTTCACCAGGCCGCGGGTCGGCTGGTAGACCACCACCAGCTCGACGCCACGGGCCTTGAACGCATCGTGCAGTTGCTGCAGGCGCTTGTAGCCGGCCGGGGTGGTGTCGAACTCGGTGCGCAGGTCTTCCTGGGTGCGGAACAGCCAGTCGCCCTTGGCCTGGACCAGGGTGGTGAAGTTCTGCTGATAGCGGGTGGTGTAGCGGCTGGCGTCGTGGGCCTCGGGGCACAGTTGGCAGCAGGGTTCGGCAGTGAAGTTCGGGGCCGTGACCTGGTCGGCGCGCACGCCGTTGCTGATCGCCAGCAGGGCGGCGCTGAGGCCCAGGAGTTTCATCAGATGTGGAGTCATGTTCGGGCTTCCTCAGTCGACCATTTCGGTCTGGCGTTCGACCGGATCGATCAGCACGGCCTTCTGCTGGCGCACCATCAGGTCGAGGATCTCGTTCTGCCGTTCGCCCAGCACGCCGGACAAACTGATGCCGCTGGCCTTGCTCGGCGCCAGCATCGATACGCGGTACAGCTCGACGCTCAGCGGCGAGTCGATCGACAGCGGGCCGCTGCCGTTGGCCGCCAGCTCGCCGCCGACCAGGATCAGCGAGACCTTGGTGTCGAAGGGGTCGAGGGCGATGTCGCGGTCGGTGTCGGAGAGGTCCTTGATGTGGCCGTAGACGCCGACCAGACCGTTGGCCATGGCCAGGTTTTCGTACAGGCGGATGTTCACGCTGTTGCGCACGCGGATGCCGTGGCGGCGGTTGCTGATCAGCTTGTTGCCCCAGATCAGGTTGTCGCCGCTTTCGTACAGGGTGATGCCGTCGGTGTGGTTGCGGTAGATCTCGTTGTAGGCGATCAGGTTGTTGACGCTGTTACGGTCGATCACCACCCCGGAGAGTTTGTTGTCGTAGCTCTTGTTGTTGATGATCCAGCTGTCGTTGACCTCGCGGGAAATGATGATCCCGTGCTTCTTCTTGGTGCCGTACACCGTGTTGCCGGCGATGATCAGGCGGTGCGAACGGTCATGGGGGTCGATGCCGTAGACGATGTTGTCGTGGTAGGTGCTGTCCTTGACCACGAAGTCGCTGGTCTCGTAGCAGTAGAAGCCGTACCACATGTCGCTGAAGGTCGAGCCGATGATCCAGCCGGTGGGTTCGGCACGGCCCATCTGCTTGGCCATGTTCGGCGTGTACTGGGAGATGCTCACGCCGTAGGACTTGCTCTTGGCGTAGCCGAAGCTGGCCATGGTGCTGTTGACGATATAGGTCTCGGTGCCGCCCCAGGACAGCAGGAACGGACGGAACTCATCGGGCTTGCGGAAAGTGGCCGGGCCGTTGTCCTGCTCGCGCCAGCCGATCACCCGGGTGTCGCTGACGAACAGCTTGCCGTCGTTGACCAGGAACGAACCGCCTTCCTGGGAGAGCCGCAGTTCCTTGACCTTGCCGTTGATTTCCAGGGTCGCGCCGTGGCCGACCACGATCGGCAGGCGGGCCAGCCACACACCGGGCGCGGTCTGGCGCAGGAAGCGCTCGGGGACCTTCTTCGCCAGTTCGGTGAACTCGACATGCCCGCCGTCGATGAAGATCGCCTGGGGAATGCCGTGCTGGCGGCGTACCCATTCGGCGCCCTTGTTGTCGCCGCCGATGAACTCCTTGAGGGTGTTTTCCTGGAGCATGCGCCGCACCGAGACCTTGCCCGGCGTGCGCCGGTCGATCTTGTGCTGCACGGCCTCGGCGGTGTAGCCGGACAGGTCCGGCAGTTTCGGCGGATCGAGGTGCAGCGGCTCCACCGGCGCGGTGCTGACGGTGTAGGTCTTGGCCTGTTGCAGCCCTTTGGCCACCGGCGCCGCCTGGCCGTTGGCCTGGGCGATGCCGGCGGCCAGCAGCAGGGTGCCGGCCAGCAGGGCGTGAAGTCGGTTCGGATGAAGGTTCATGTCAGTGCTCTCCGTGGCTCAGAACCGCCAGACCACGTCGATGAAGGCGCGGTGCATGTACGAGTCGGCCTCTTTGCCGTAGGCGTCGCCGGGCTTGAACACGCCGCCGCGAAAGCGCACCAGCGCCGAGGGTTCGTCGATGGATTTGCTCAGGGATGCCGGCAGCAGGCCTTGCTTGAAGTACTTGGTGACCACCAGGTCCATCTCCTGACCGACGTCCTTCTCGCCCTGGACCAGCGGACGGTTGATGCCGCCGTCGTCGACCACCGCATTGATGCTGCTGCCGCCGAGGTTCTGGTCGCCATCGACGCGCCAGAACTTGTGGTAGATCAGGCTGGCGTCGTAGTCGTCGCGCAGTTGCCAGGAGGTGAACAGGGTGGCCGCCTGGAGGTTGCCCAGCTCGCCACGGAAGGCCTCGCCGAAGCGGTGCACGCGGGAGCGGGTGCCGGTCCAGTTGGAGCGGTTGGATTCCAGGCCGGTCTGCTCGTAGTTGTTCGAACCGTCGCTGCCGCCACCGCCGCTGCCACGGGCATAGGCCGCGCCGACCTGCCAGTTGGGGTCGAGGCGCAGGCGGATGCCGAGGTCGGTGGCCCAGGCATTGACGTCGCCGCTCTGCTTGCCGGTCGCTACCTGATCGTTGCCAACCGTGGTGCTGCTCAGGGTGTCGCGGTCGCCGGTCAGCCAGGTGACGCTGCCCCAGTAGTTGAGGGTGTTCTGGTTGCGCCAGTTGTAGGCGTCGCTGTTGGCCTCCAGGCCGAGCCAGGTGAGGTCGCCGGTGCGCGTCTTGTCGAGGGCGTCGAGGGTTTCGCCAGGGCTCTTCAGCTTGCCGTCGTCATGGGTGTGGTGAGCACGCAGGCCGACCCAGTGGCCGGGTGTCCATTGCGCGGCGATATCGCCGTAGACGTGCAGGCGGTCCTTGTCTTCGGCCGCCAGCTCGGTGAGGTCGGTGCGGTATTCGCTGAAGCGCTCGGCCATGCCGAGGTTGGCGCGCAGCAGGGTGGTGTCGAAGGTCCAGTTCAGCGCTTCGATATTGGTGTCGCGCCACATGCCGTCGTCGTTGCGCAGGCGCTGGCGGCCGAAGCGCAGTTCTTCGCCGGGGTAGGCGGTGAAGCCCTTGTAGCCGACCCAGAACTCGCGCATGGCCAGGTAGTTCTTCTTGGCTTCGCGGTCGTCGCTGCTGTTGTTGCTGTCGTCGATCTCGCTGCCGTCGGCGGATTGCCGGCTGGTGTCGGTCTCGATGATGTCGGTGGCCGCGACCGCCTGGCCCATGGCGTAGGCGCTCCAGTCGCCGCGCTCGAAGAACACCCAGGGGCGCAGGTCGAGACCGAGGCCGTTGACGTCGCCGCCGTCGCGGGTGCCGAGGTCGCGGTCGTCTTCCGACTGGCCGGTGATCTTCACTTCCAGGCCGAAGTTCTTTTCAGCGGTTTCGGCGGCCAGGGTCGGGCACGCCCAGAACAGGGCGAAGCTGAGGCCGAGGCCGGCCTTCATCCACGGATTGAGCATCATAGGGAAGAGTCCTCGGCGGGTTCGTCAGGGCTTTGCACGGCTTGCAGGGCCAGGGCGCCAGGGCCCGGGCCGATGGCGCCACGGGCGGCGCGCTCCTGCTCCAGCAGGCGCTGGGCGGCGGCTTTCTGTTGTGGTTCGAGTTGCGCATCCAGTTCGTTGGCCAACGCGGTGGACTGGTCGCTCGGGTTGGCCTGTGCCAGTTGGGCGAAGACCCAGGCATTGACCGGATTCTGGCGGATGCCGTGGCCTTCGCTGTAGAGCTGGGCCAGGGCGTAGTCGGCGCTGAGCTGGCCGCCACGGGCAGCCTTGAGCAGATGGTCGACGGCTTTCTGCGGCTCGACATCGCCGAGGTAGCCACGGCGGTAGAGCTGGCCGAGGTAGTAATCGGCGCTGATCTCGCCGGCTGCGGCGGCGCCGAGCAGATGGGTCTCGGCCTTTTTCGCATCGGCCGGGACGGACTTGCCTTCGTAGTAGAGGCGGCCCAGCAGCAGCTCGGCGCGCGGTTGTTCCGCCGCGCGGCCCTTGTCGATGTAGTCCATCAACTGGTCGCTGTCGCCCAGCTCGGGGAAGTCGTAGAGCAGTTGCGCCAGGCTGACCCAGGACGCCGGGTTCTGCGGGGCTATGTCTTCGAGCAGGGCCTGGGCGGTTTTCTCGTCGGTCTGGCCGAGGTTGCGGTCGGCCAGCACGCGGGCCACGCTGTCGACCCGGCTGGCCGGGATGGCGCCGCGCTGGTAGGCGCTTTTCAGCTGCTCCAGCAGCGCCGCCTGTTGCTCGGGCTGGGCACGTTTCTGGTAGACCGTGGCCAGTTCGACGTAGCAGATGTCGGTGCTGGTGAGCGCGGCCTTGCAGATCTGCTCGACCTCGTCGAGGTGCTGGTCGTAGCTGCCCTGGGTGCGATACAGCAGCACTTGCGCCAGGCCCGCTTCCGGGTAGCCGGCGGCGCGCCACTGGTCGATCTGCTGCTGGGCGTTGGTTCTGGGGAAGCTCTGCGGGTATTGCAGATAGAGCATCGCCAGGGGGATCAGGGTGTTGCCCTCGCCGCTGGCGAAGGCTTGCTTGAGCAGGGCCTCGGCTTCGTGGCGCTCGGCTTCGCTGGCGTCGGGCTTGGCGGCCAGCAGGCGGCCGAGGCGAGCCTGGGCGCGGGACGAGGTGGCGGCCGCGGCGCGGTAGGTAGCCTCGGCCTGCTTGAGCTGGGCCGGGTCGCCGGTGTTGACCTGGATATCGGCCAGGCCGACCTGGGCTTCGCTGTAGCCGAGCTCGGCCAGTTGCCGGTAGTTGCGCTCGGCGGTGGCGGTGTCGCCGTTCTTCAGGGCTTCGTTGGCCAGGCGCTGGTCGGGGAGGCCGGCACAGCCGGTGAGGCTGATGGCTATGGCCAGAGCACAGAGCAGTGGTGCTGTAGAGGGCCTCATCGCTGGCAAGCCAGCTCCCACAGGATTTGAGGCTGCCCACAATACTGAGTCTGGCTCAGGGCTTGTGGGAGCTGGCTTGCCAGCGATTGGGGACACCAAGGAGTAGCTGTTCATCGAGGAACCCTCTTCAGAGCCCATGCGCCATGGCGCTGTCGATCAGCCAGTCCAGTGACGGACCGCGATTGGCAGTGACGCTGGCCGGCAGGCCCACCAGCTGGCTTGGCAGCGGGCCATCCGGCTTGATCTGCACACGGATGTCCGAGGACAGGTCATCGCTGTTCAGGTTGCTGCTGGCGACGATGTGCCCGGTGCGCTGTTCGTCTTCGCCAGCGATCTGGAAGTTGACCCGGGTGCCCGGCTTGACGTCGTCGAACTGGCGGTAGCTGAAGCGGGCGTCGATGGTCGGGTTGCTGGTCCGCGGGATCAGCTGGAAGATCGCCTGGCCCTTGGCCGCGTACTGGCCGTCGTCCACCAGTTGGCGGGCCACGGTGCAATCGCAGGGGCTGGTGAGGGTGCCGCTCATCTGCTTGCCGAACAGTTCCTCGACCTTGGCCGGTTGCAGCTGTTCGTCATCGAGATGACCCTTGAGCAGGTCGAGCATGCTGGTGCTGAACGAGGCCAGCGGCGCGCCCTTGACCACGTCGGCGCCGTTTTCCACCAGGGCCTGCAAGGTACCGTCGCGGGGCATGGTGACCTGGGTGGTGGGCACGCTGACCACGCCGGCTTCGGCATGGCTGACGAAGTACACGCCGTACACCGACTTGGCGATGAAACCGAAGGCCGCCACGCCGACCACGAACACGCCGAGGCTGAAGGTCACCGCGCGCAGGCGACCGAGGGGGCTGAGGCTGCCGTCGTGGGCTTTCTGCTTGCGTGCCTTGGTGAAGTTGTCGCGCTGCAGGGTGCTGAGCACGTCGCCCATGCTGATCAGCTCGCCGGACAGGTGCGAGGTGATGATATGGCGCAGGGTGGCGATATCCCGCGGTTCGAGGTTCTGGAACTCGACACCGGTACGCCCGGTGTTGGGGTTGTACACCCGCACCAGGAACTCGACGTCCATCGACAGGCCGAGGTTGTCGACGGTGAATTGCAGGCGGCCGCGAAGCACCTGGCCGATGGTCAGCGGCTGCTTGGCGTGGAAGCTCATGCCGCCGGCGGAGAGATCGTCGATCTTCACTTCCAGGGGCTCGCGGCTCTCGCCCAGGTAGCGCAGCTTCGCGGGGATTTTCACCCGGGCATGCTGGCGCTGGGTCTCGGATTCATGCACGACATTGACGTTCACGGCGGTATTCATGGCGATGTTTTCCTGTTGGATCCGTAGGGTTTCAGCGACTCACACGACCACGAACAGCACAGCAACGAAGATGCTGGCCGCCGAGAAGGTCATGGTCCGCGAGGACCAGGTGTTGAACCATTGTTGAAAGCTGGCGAGGTCGCGTTTGAGTGCGGTGGGCTGGCGGGTCCAGGACTGTCGGTCGAGGCGGAAGAACACGTAGATCTTCATCAGCGCGCCGACGATCTGGTTGTAATAGAGGATCAGCGGGTAGGCCGGGCCGATCCTGTGCCCCGAGCACAGCAGCATGATGGTCAGGATCAGGCGGGTGATGCCGATCCACAGCAGGTAGGCGAGGATGAACTGGCCGCCGAACTTGAAGCTGGCGATCAGTGCCACGGTCAGGCCGAGCAGGCTGGTCCACATCGACACGCGCTGGTCGAACAGCACCACGCTGGTGAACAGGCCGAGGCGGCGCATGCCCAGCCCGAGGGCGCGGGAGTTCTGCCGCAGGTTGTTGCCGTACCAGCGGTACATCAGCTTGCGGCTGGCCTTGAAGAAGCTCTTTTCCGGCGGGTGCTCGACGGTGTTGATGTTGGCGTCGGGCACGTAGAAGGTGTCGTAGCCCAGGCGCATCAGGCTGAACCAGCTGGACTTGTCGTCGCCGGTGAGGAATCGGAAGCGGCCGAGCCGCCAGTGGTACAGCGAGTCGCTTTCCACGTCGGCGATGAATTCGGGGTTGGTCACCACCGTGGCGCGGAACATCGACATGCGCCCGGTCATGGTCAGCACGCGCTTGGACAGGGCCATGGAGCACATGTTGATGTGGCGCTGGGCGAAGCGCAGCTTGTGCCATTCGCTCATCACGTAGCCGCCGCGCACTTCGCAGAATTCGTTGGTGGTCAGGCCGCCGACATTGCCGAACAGCTTGAACCAGGGGACGGTCTTGCGCACCACGCCTTCACCGAGCACGGTGTCGCCGTCGATCACCGCGACCACTGCGTTCTCGTCCGGCAGGTGGCGGGAGATGGCGCGGAAGCCGAAGGCCAGGCCGTCGCGCTTGCCGGTACCGGCGATGCGCACGAAGTCCAGGCTGACCCGCTCCGGCGGGTTGTACTTGGCCCACAGGCTCTTGATCAGCAGCTCGTCGGACATCTCCACCAGGGAGCAGACCACGGTGGTCGGGTAGCCGCAGTCGATCGCTTCGCGGATCACCGAGCTGTACACCTGGGCGGTGGTCAGGGCATCGATGCGAAAGCTGGTGACCATCAGGTAGACATGGGACGGGTCGGCTGCCTTGCCGAGCTTGAGCACCTTGCGCCGCAGCCGCGGATAGACCACGTAGAGGAACAGCATGCCGCGCACGAAGTGGGTCGCGCCCATGGAATAGCGCCAGATGCCGACCGCGCCGATCAGGAACAGGAAGTCCTTGGAATCGGGGTCGAACAGGGTATTGGGCAGGGCCAGGGCGATCAGCATGAGCAGGCTCACGTAGAACAGCCAACCGGCGGCCTGCAGCAGGCCGTGCTTGAGGCTTTGCATGTTCAGCATCCGTATCGGTGACGGGACGTTCGGAAAAGCGCGCGGGACCGGACGGCCCCGCGCGGCCTGCTTACCAGCAGATACCTTCGGTACGGCTGGTGGCGCAGGTGGTCTTGCTCATGAAGCCGACCAGGTCGATCACCTGCTTGCCGGCCGGGGCCTGCTGGGCCAGGGCACGGAACTGCTCGTCGCGGTTGCCCAGGACGATGATCTCGGCGTCGTCGATGACCTTCTGGAAATCGGCGTTGAGCAGGGAGGAGACGTGGGGGATCTTCGACTCGATGTAGTCCTTGTTGGCGCCATGGACCCGGGCGTACTGCACGTTCTGGTCGTAGATGTTCAGCTCGTAGCCCTTGCCGATCAGGCGCTCGGCCAGTTCCACCAGCGGGCTTTCGCGCAGGTCGTCGGTGCCGGCCTTGAAGCTCAGGCCGAGCAGGGCGACCTTGCGCTTGTCATGGCTTTCGATGATGTCGAAGGCGTTCTGCACCTGGGACTCGTTGCTGCGCATCAGCGAGTCGAGCAGCGGTGCCTTCACGTCGAGGCTGCCGGCGCGGTAGGTGAGGGCGCGCACGTCCTTGGGCAGGCACGAGCCGCCGAAGGCGAAGCCGGGGCGCATGTAGTACTGCGACAGGTTCAGGGCCTTGTCCTGGCAGACCACGTCCATCACCTCGCGGCCGTCGACTCCGACCGCCTTGGCGATGTTGCCGATTTCGTTGGCGAAGGTGACCTTGGTCGCGTGCCAGACGTTGCAGGTGTACTTGATCATCTCGGCGACTTCGATGTCCTTGCGGATGATCGGCGCGTCGAGTTCTTCGTAGAGGGCCTGGAGTACATCGCCGCTGGCCTGGTCCAGTTCACCGATGACGGTCATCGGTGGCTGGTCGTAGTCCTTGATCGCGGTACTTTCGCGCAGGAACTCCGGGTTGACCGCGACGCCGAAGTCGACGCCGGCCTTCTTGCCCGAGCAGTCTTCGAGGATCGGGATGACCACGTTCTTCACCGTGCCCGGCAGTACGGTACTGCGCACCACGATGGTGTGGCGGCTGGCTTTGTCGCGCAGGACGAAGCCGATTTCGCGGCACACCGACTCGATGTATTCGAGGCCGAGGTCGCCGTTTTTCTTGCTTGGGGTGCCGACGCAGATCATCGACAGGTCGCTGTCGCGGATGGCCTGGGCAAAGTCGGTGGTGCCGCGCAGCCGACCGTTGGCGATGCCCTGTTGCAGCAGGGTCTCCAGGCCGGGTTCGACAATCGGGGATTTGCCCTGGTTGATCAGGTCGATCTTGGTTGCGGAAACGTCCACGCCAATCACTTCGTGGCCTCGTGCGGACAGGCAACCGGCACAGACTGCACCCACATAACCCAAACCAAAGATGCTGATACGCATCGCATTCACCTCATGTAGTTAGCTACGCCGATTCCCTTCAAAGAACCGGACCGGGTTGATTTACCAGCCGTTTTTCGGGCGCGCGGATCCACGGCGAAAGTTCGTGGACTTGCACGCAGGCATAAGTAAGTTGTGAGCGCTTAAATAAGTGCACTCAAGTAAGGCAGCCAATGGCCATAAAACGGGGCATGCCCCAAACGCTAGCCGTCTTTATTGCAATACCCGTATTCCGGTACTGCAGTGCTTGTTCTTTCAACGGGGTTAAATCCTTTGAAATCAACCACTAGGACGAATTTTGAGTGCGTCTTCTCCTGGGCCTGAGCGGCGCACCGGACGGGGCCGGGCGCTGGCTCGATAGGGTCCGTACAACTTCCATTATGGAAAACTTGTTATGTAAGTCATTTCTCACAAGGTGCTCGAAAATCGTTACGGGTGGTATGAGCGGGGGCGGAGGGGATAAGTTCCTGAGGGGGAGAAGTGCAGATGAAAGATTTCTAAATATTTTTTCAGTTGCCGATACTTTCAATCTGATAGCACGCGACAGTTTCACCCCTGTATATAAAGGGCGAACTAGAGGTGGGATGGTTTTATGCCAGCATGAAAAATTTTTTCAGGATTTTTCGTCAAAAAACTACGAACGGTCTTATGGCGTTTTGCGATAACGAGAGATTGGTGGTTTTTTGGCGCCTATATATTGGCGTTTCTTGGGGTGAGGCAGGGGACTTGGGGTGATGCAGATGGCCCTATCGCTGGCAACGCCAGCTCCCACAGGGTGCGCGTCGAGCGCAAGTACTGTGGCTGGCCCATAACCATGTGGGAGCCGGCGTTGCCGGCGATGAGGGCATCAGCCACAAAGCAGATCAGTCGTCAGGATGGTCGCGCAGGAACACTAGATTGTCCGCCTTCGACTGCTCGGCACTGTAGTAGTACCCCTGCACATCGAACTGCTTGAGCTGTTCCGGATCGCTGATGCGCTCCTGGATCACGAAACGGCTCATCAGGCCGCGGGCCTTCTTGGCGTAGAAGCTGATGATCTTGTACTGGCCGTTCTTCTGGTCGCGGAACTCGGTGTTGATTACCCGGGCCTTGAGCGCGCTGCGTTTCACCGCGCTGAAGTACTCGTTGCTGGCCAGGTTGAGCAGCAGGTCGTCACCCTGGTCGGCCAGGGCCTGGTTCAGCCATTCGCTGATGCGCGTGCCCCAGAAGGCATACAGGTCCTTGCCGCGGGCGTTGGCCAGCTTGGTGCCCATTTCCAGGCGATAGGGCTGCATCAGGTCGAGCGGGCGCAGCAGGCCGTACAGGCCGGAAAGCATGCGCAGGTGCTCCTGGGCATAGCTGAAATCGTCTTCAGCGAGGCTTTCGGCATCGAGCCCGGTATACACGTCGCCCTTGAACGCCAGCAGCGCCTGCTTGGCATTGGCCGGGCTGAAGTCCGGGGTCCAGCTGCCGAAGCGCGCGGCATTGAGGCCGGCGAGCTTGTCGGAGAGGTGCATCAGTTCGCTGATCTGCGCCGGCGACAGTTCGCGCAGCTGGGTGATCAGCTCCTGGGAGTCGTCCAGGTACTGCGGCAGGGTGAAGCGCGAGGTCACCGGCGGGGTGTCGTAATCGAGGGTCTTGGCGGGGGAAATCACCGTCAGCATAAAGGTCGGCTCCTTGAATCGTCGGGCGATTCTACGGGGCGGGGCCGATGTTCTCCAGCTATCGCGGCGATAGGCACGGGCACTGCTATAGTGCCCGGCGGATCAACCGAAGAGTGTTCACCGTGCGCAAAGCCCTCGCTGCCCTGACCCTCCTGCTGGCCTTCGGCGCCCAGGCCGCTCCGCAGCCGATCGCCATTTTCGATCGCAAGTACTGGCCGGAAAACCTGGACACCCCGGTGCTCTTCGATGTCGCCTCGCGGGCCGAGATCCTGTCCTTCGCCCGGGTCCTGAGCGAGACCGAGTCCCTCGATGACGCCACCCTGACCGCCCGTCTGCAACTGCGTCAGGCCAACCTGCCGATGATCCGCGAGGTGCGCGAACGGTTGTGGGGCGCCCTGTGGCGCAACTACGACATGGCCCAGCAGAGCTGCGAGCAGGACGCCTCCTTCTGTTATGCCATCGACAACCTGGGCGACCTGCGCCGTACTGCCGCCACCTTCGCCGTCGCCGCCGATTCCTTCTATGCCGCCTGGGCCGAACCGAGCCGGCAGTTCCATATCGCCTACCTCAACGAACTGCTGCGCAAGGCCGCGCTGTTTCCGCAGACCGCCAGCGAGGTGGCGTTCTTTTCGCCGCAGGAAGTCACCGGCGATCGCCTCAATGACCGTCTGTTCCTGCTCAGTTTCGATGGTGGGCCGAGCATCGTGCCGGGCAATACCGAGGCGCTGACTGCGTTCCTGCGCAAGCAAAAGCTGGAGGCGTTGTTCTTCGTCATCGGGCAGAACCTGCAGACTCGCCGCGACAAACAGTCGATGCAGGCCTTGCGCGATCTCTACCGTGGCCAGTGCGTCGGTACCCAGGGTTGGCAATACCGCTCCCATGGCCAGTGGAAGGACTGGGAGGACTCGGTGATACGCGGTGTGGCGCGGGCGCAGAGCGATCTTCCCGAGCAGTACGTGCCGTTGTTCCGCCCGCCCTATGGTCAGCGCCGTGCCGACAGTCCGGCGTTCTTCGCCAGCCAGAACCTGCGGGTCACCCTGTGGGACATCGACGCCCAGGACCTCAGCCCGCTGACCGCCGAACAATCGGCGCAGCGCACCCTGACCCTGATGCTGTTGTGGCGTCGTGGCCTGATCCAGCTCAGCGACAGCCAGCCGAAAGCCCTGGAGGTGGTGACCTGGTTGCTGAGCAACACGGCGCAGAGCGGGATTGGCTGGGAAGACTGCCGCGACTTCGCCGGGCAGTGAGATGCGGGGCGTTGGTGAAAGGTTTCAACGAGGTCCACTCCTGACTGTAGTCGCGCTTTCCCACGCCGCCAAGGGCTATTCGTCAAAGCGCAAAATAAACTTCACCTACACGTAAAAACGCTTTTTCCTGCAATGGTTTTTGCGGTATGTAGGAGTCAGACGGCCGAATCCTGCAGCCAGGTGGCGTCTTCCAAGACCCTCCTTATGCAGGTGCACTTCCCGCCCGTAACGACGCGGATACGGGGAGAACGGCGGTCACTCTGCGATGCAGCCGTAGCGCATCGTACAGCTCCCACATAAGGTGACCGAGTATGGATGACCAAGGACGCACTTCTTCCTCCAACCAGCCAATCCTGTATGTGTTGGACACCAACGTCCTGATTCACGACCCCAACGCCTTGCTCAATTTCGAGGAACACCACGTCGCCATTCCGATGACGGTGCTGGAGGAACTCGACAAGCTCAAGACCGGTAAACATACAGTCGCCGCCGAATGCCGCCAGGCCATCCGTTTGATCGACCAGACCCTGGGCGATGCGACGCCCTCCGATGTCGAACTGGGTGTGCCCATCCAGCGCGGCAAGAGCGGTCCGAAAGGCTCGCTGTCGATCCTCATGACCGAGCGCGCCGAACCCAATCGCCTGCTTCCGGAACACCTCAACGACAACATCATCATCAACCAGGTCCTGGACTTGCGCGCCAAGCACAAGGACCGTGACGTGGTGCTGGTGACCAAAGACATCAACATGCGCCTCAAGGCCCGCGCTTGTGGGATCGCGGCCGAGGACTACAGCACCGACCAACTGGTTGACGACGTCAGCCTGCTGTCCAAGGGCTATCACTCGGTCACCGGCTCCTTCTGGGACCGGGTCGCCAAGGTCGAGACCCGTCAGGAGCGCGGTCGTACCTGGCACCGGGTGCAACTGATCGACAACCTGCCGGCGGTCCACGTCAACGAGTTCATCATCGATGAACAGGGCTTCGTCGGCTGGATCAAGGGCATCAAGGACAGCGAACTGCTGTTGCTCGACCTGCACCAGGAGCCGCTGCTGCACCAGGAAGCCTGGGGCCTGAAACCGCGTGACATCCACCAGGGCCTGGCGCTGTTCGCCTTGCTCGACCCGGATATCCATCTGGTCAACCTCACCGGTGCTGCCGGTTCCGGAAAGACCATCCTGGCCCTGGCTGCGGCCATCGAGCAGACCATGGTCAGCAAGCGCTACCGGCGCATCATCGCTACCCGCAGCGTGCAGGGGCTCGACCAGGAAATCGGCTTCCTGCCCGGTACTGAAGCGGAAAAGATGGAGCCCTGGCTTGGCGCCATTACCGACAACCTCGAAGCCCTGCACATGGACGACGAGAGCACCCACGGCAGTGTCGAATACATTCTCGAAAGGGTTCCGCTGCAGTTCAAATCCCTGAACTACATCCGCGGGCGCAGCTTCCAGCAAAGCCTGATCCTCATCGACGAATGCCAGAACCTCACCCCGCACCAGATGAAAACCATCATCACCCGTGCTGGCGCCGGTTCGAAGGTGATCTGCCTGGGCAACCTGGCGCAGATCGACACGCCCTACCTGTCGGCGACCAGTTCGGGCCTCACCTACCTCACCGAGCGCTTCAAGGACTTCCCCAACGGTGTGCATATCACCCTGCAAGGGGTGCCGCGGTCGATTCTGGCGGAGTATGCGGAATCCCATCTGTAAACGACCCCACCGGGCGGCCCTGCGCCGCCCGGCTTTTTTTCGCTGCCAGATCCTGACTCGCGGGTTTACAATCGACGCCCCCGATCAGGAGTTCCCTCTGTGCTGACTCATCTCGATTCCCAGGGCCGCGCCGCGATGGTCGACGTGACCGACAAGGCCGTGACCCACCGCGAAGCCGTGGCCGAAGCGCGGGTGCGCATGCTGCCGCAGACCCTGAGCATGATCGTCGACGGTGCCCATCCCAAGGGCGATGTGTTTGCCGTGGCGCGTATCGCCGGTATCCAGGCGGCGAAGAAAACCAGCGATCTGATTCCGCTGTGTCATCCCTTGATGCTGACCAGCGTCAAGGTCGAGCTGAGCGCCGAAGGCACGGACTGCGTGCATATCGTCGCGCGCTGCAAGCTGTCCGGGCAGACCGGCGTGGAAATGGAAGCCCTGACCGCCGCCAGCGTCGCTGCGCTGACCATCTATGACATGTGCAAGGCGGTAGACCGCGGCATGACCATCGAGACCGTGCGCCTGCTGGAAAAGCTCGGCGGCAAGAGCGGCCACTACCAGGCGGACGGGCAATGAAGATCAAGGTGGTGTATTTCGCCCGTTACCGCGAGGTGCTGGGCTGCGATGGCGAGGCCCTGGAAGGGGATTTCACCCGCGTCGAGGATGTGCGCCAGGCCTTGCTCGGCAAGGGCGAGCGCCATGCCGTGCTGGCCGAGCAGAACCTGATGTGTGCGCGCAACCAGGACCTGTGCAAGCCCGACGAAGTGCTGGAAGACGGCGATGAAGTGGCCTTCTTCCCACCGGTTACCGGAGGTTGAGATGAGCGTCAGGGTGCAGACCGCTGCCTTCGATCCGGGGGTGGAGACCAATGCCATGCATGCGGCCAATGTCGGTGTCGGCGCGGTGGTGGCCTTCGTTGGCTATGTGCGTGACTTCAATGATGGCCTGGATGTGGCGAGGCTGTTTCTCGAACATTATCCGGGCATGACCGAAAAGGCCCTGGACAAGATCGTCGTCGAGGCCGAGCAGCGCTGGCCGCTGCTCAAGGTCGAGGTGCTGCACCGGACCGGTGCCCTTGAGCCGGGTGAGCCGATCGTCTTCGTCGGCGTCGCCAGCGCGCATCGTCAGGCGGCATTCGACGCCTGCAACTTCATCATGGATTACCTCAAGACCCGTGCGCCGTTCTGGAAGAAGGAACAGACCAGTGAAGGCGAGCGCTGGGTCGAGGGCAAGCAGAGCGATGCCGATGCGGCGGGGCGTTGGTAGATATAAATCCTGAAAATTGCACAAACCCTGTGGGAGCTGGCTTGCCAGCGATAGCGATGGTGAATTCACCGCCGCCATCGCTGGCAAGCCAGCTCCCACAGGGTTTCGTATTATTCGCTCCTGGTTGTGTTTTTGTACGATAAAGTCCAGTATGGATTCATAAGTACAAAATAATTCCGGGCCCAGCGCCCGACTCCTTTTCTCTGTCTTGTCACCCCCAACACAACAACGAGCGAGAGAGCCCCATCATGAAGACCTCCCAACTGATCGCCGGTCTGGCCCTGGGCCTGTTGGCCAGCAGCCCCCTGTTCGCGGCGGAAAAGACCCTGCGCATCGGCATCGAGGCGGCCTATCCACCGTTCGCCTACAAGACTCCGGAAGGCACCATCGCCGGCTTCGACTACGACATCGGCAACGCCCTGTGCGCCGAGATGAAGGTCGAGTGCAAATGGACCGAACAGGAATACGACGGTCTGATCCCATCGCTGAAGGTGAAGAAGATCGACGCCGCGCTGTCGTCGATCACCATCACCGAGGAACGCAAGAAGTCCGTGGACTTCACCCACAAGTACTACTTCACCGGCGCTCGCCTGGCGATGAAGGAAGGCACCCAGGTCGACGATCAGTACGAGGCGCTGAAAGGCAAGCGCATCGGCGTGCAGCGCGCGACCACTACCGATCGTTACGTCACCGCCGTGTTGGTACCGAAAGGCGTGGAAGTGGTGCGCTACACCACCAACGAAGAGATCTTCATGGACATGGCTTCGGGCCGCCTGGATGGCGTGTTCGCCGATACCATCCCGCTGCAGCTGGGCTTCCTCGAAAGCGACAAGGGCAAGGGCTTTGCCTTCGTCGGGCCGGAGCTGAAGGATCCGAAGTTCGTCGGTGAAGGTGCCGGTATCGCTGTGCGCAAGGGCAATACCGAGCTGGTCGCGGAACTGAACAAGGCCATCGATGCGATTCGTGCCAATGGCGAGTATCAGAAGATCCAGGCCAAGTACTTCAAGAGCGATATCTACGGCGACTGATCCGCCGCCTCGCTCCAGGGCCTGACGTCGGTCAGGCCTTGAGTTCCTTCAGGTGCTTGTACACCGTCGCCCGCCCCATGTTCAGCACATTGGCCACATAGTTGGCCGCACTCTTGCCCTTGAATGCGCCCTCGGCATGCAGGGCCAGCACCAGTTCGCGCTTGTGGTCGCGGTTGAGCAGGTTGAAGCTCAGTTGCCGCTCGCGCAGCCAGCTGTTGAGGAAGGTGTTGATGCGTTCCTGCCAGTCATCGCGGAACAGCGCGTCCGGCTGCGGGATCAGTTTGCTCGACGAGAGGAACAGGTCCAGCGCCGCCTTCATGCTCTCGAACATCGAAATGTTCAGGTTGATGCACAGCACCGCCTGCGGCACGCCCGAGGCGTCGCGCAGCACCGTGCTGATCGAGCGGATCTTCTGCCCGTCCCAGTTGAGCTTTTCGTAGGGACCGATATTGGTGTCATCGGTGCCTTCCTCGACCATGTCCTCCAGCGCCGCGTCATCGCCGACTTCGCGCTTGGACAGGTTGTTGGCGATGTAGTCGATCTTCTGCGTGCCCAGGTCGTGCAGGACCACTTCGGCGTGGGGGAAGAACAGGGTGGCGATGGCATCGGCAATCGCCCGGTAGTTCTGCAGGCATGGATCGGGGGTCGACATTCGGACGGGCTCCACTAAGGGGTCGGCGCCCTTGGAGCAAGGGCGCTGGGGAGTGTGCCGCAAACGGCCGGAAGCGTCACCCGGCGAGGCGCGACGGTGCCAGTTGCGCGGCGCTCAGGCCGAACTGCTTCAGGCTTTCCGGCAGGTCTTCGCCGCGTACCAGGGCGGCGCTGGCCTGGCCCATGGCCGGTGAGGTCTGGATGCCATAGCCGCCTTGCGCAGCGACCCAGAACAGCCCCTTCACCTGCGGATCGAACCCCGCCACCAGGTCACCATCGGCGACGAAGCTGCGCAGCCCGGCCCAGGTGCGGAAGGGGCGGCGGATGCTCAGGGTGGTGGCTTCCTCGATCTGGTAGATACCCATGGCGATGTCCAGCTCTTCCGGCTGCACGTCATGGGGCTCGACCGGGTCGGCATTGCACGGCGAGCCGAGGAGCATGCCGGCGTCGGGCTTCATGTAGAAGGACTCGTCGAGGCTGACCAGCATCGGCCAGGCGTGAGTGTCGAGGTCTGCTGGTGCTTCGAAGATAAAGGCGGCGCGGCGTTTCGGTTGCAGGCCCAGGGGCGCGGCACCGGCCAGTTCGCCGATCTGGTCGGCCCAGGCGCCCGCTGCGTTGATCAGCACAGGTGCGCGGAACTGGCCGCGGGTAGTCTCGGCCAGCCATTGGCCTTCGCTGTCCCTGGCCAGGCCGAGGACTTCGCAGTCACCGTGGATTTCGCCCTGCTGGCGGCGGATGCCGCGCAGGTAGCCCTGGTGCAGGCCGTCGGTGTCGATATCGCTGGCGCTCGGGTCGTACAGCGCGCCGTGGACCTTTTCCCGGCGCAGTACCGGAATCCGCGCACAGGCTTCATCGGCGCTGAGCAGTTGCATTTCCGGCACGCAGGCACGGGCGCTTTCGAACTGGCGCTGGAGTTCTTCGGCGTCGCCTTCGAAGTCCACGGTCATTTCGCCGCGCGGGGTCAGCAGCGGATGCTCGGCAAAGCCGGCCGGTGGCTGATCGAAGAAGTCCCGGCTGGCCAGGGTCAGGGCGCGTACCTGGGTCGTGCCGTAGGCGGCGGTGTAGAGCGCCGCCGAGCGGCCGGTGGAGTGGTAGCCCGGCAGGGTTTCCCGTTCCAGCAGTACTACCTTGCCGTGAGGGGCCAGCCAGTAGCCGGTGGAGGCGCCGGCGATACCGGCACCGATGATGATGTAGTCGGCCTGTTGCATGACGATCTCCGCGACTCAGTGGCTGCACTGCAGATGGTAGAGGGCATTGGCCAGGGCGATGTCTTCCAGGCCGAGGCCGATGGAGCGGAAGAATGCATGGCGCTTGTACTCGGGACGTGCGGCGTGGCCGCTGACCAGCTCCGGCAGGTCGCCGACGATGGCCGCTTCGTTCCAGCCATGCTGCTCGGCGGCCAGGCGCATTTCGCCAGCGCTGCCCGGGGTGGTCCTGCGGTAGTCGCAGTAGACGTCCATCGCCGCCAGGCTGGCCGGCGGCACTTCGTGGGCGCGCACCGCATTGGTGCTGATCGAGGTGATCAGCGCCGGCTTGCTCAGGCGGGCGGGGTCGATCACCGGCTTGGCCGAGGAGGTGCAGAGCAGGATCACGTCGGCGTCGTGCAGGGCGCTGTCGAGATCGTCGTGCAGGCTCAGGCGCGGGTCGAGGGCGCTGAGGGCATTGCGCTGGTCGTCGTTCTTGCCCGCCAGGGACGGCGAATACAGGCGGATGTCCTGCCATTCGCGCAGGTCGTGGATGTAGTGCAGGTGGGCGCGGGCGATCGGGCCACTGCCGATGATGGTGAGGCGGCGGACGTCGGCCGGGGCCAGGGCATCGACGGCCACGGCGGTGGTGGCGGCGGTGCGTGCGGTGGTCAGCTCGCCGGCATCGCAAAGCAGCAGGGGCTGACCGCTGTCCATGGACATCAGCAGGGTCCAGGCGGTAACCAGGGCGCCTTGTTCGCGAACGATGTAGGGCGAGGTCTTGACCCCGTAGACCCGCTCTTCGGCGAGGACGCCACCGTAGTTGATGAAGTCGCCCTGGCCGGAGGGGAACTCCACCAGCTGCTGCGGCGGCTGCACCGCCTGGCCGGCGGCGAGATCGCGGAACAGGTCGCGCAGCACCCGGGGGACATCCACCTGGGTGAGCAATTGGCGGGCGTGCTGCTGATCGAGAACGAGAGGCGCGGCCATTCGGGGACTCCGGGGCTTTGGGTTAAACTAATTTTTCCATTATGGACTTTTAGTTTATGTTTTTTCTATCCCCTGGCTTTGAAATTTCTGGTGTTGCTGACGGCCTCATCGCCGGCAACGCCGGCTCCCACAGGTATTGTGTGTGCTCCTCCTGTGGGAGCTGGCTTGCCAGCGATGAGGCCATCAGCATCACCGAAGAAATCCAGGCATAAAAAAACGCAGTCCGAAGACTGCGTTTTCTGGTTCAGCCGTGGTGCTTCTTCGGCACCGGCTTGAGCAACTCGGTCGGCGGCATCTCGCAACTGATCTTGCGCCCCAGCAGTTCCTCGATCGCCGGCAACTGGTAGGAGTCGTCCTCGCCGGCAAAGCTGATGGATACACCGCTGGTCCCGGCCCGGCCGGTACGCCCGATCCGGTGTACGTAGTCGTCCGGGTCTTCCGGCAGGGTGAAGTTGATCACGTGGCTGATGCCATCGATATGAATGCCGCGACCGGCCACGTCGGTGGCGACCAGCACGGTGATGCGGCCTTCACGGAAGTTCTCCAGGGTGCGGATGCGCTTGTGCTGCGGCACATCGCCGGACAGTTGCGCGGCATTGACGCCGTCACGCACCAGGCGCTCTTCGATGCGCCGCACTTCGTCCTTGCGGTTGGCGAAGACGATCACCCGTTCCCACTTGTTCTCGGTGACGAGGTTGTACAGCAGCTTGTACTTGTCGCTGCCGGCCACGGCGTAGACGTGTTGTTCCACGGTTTCGCTGGCGACGTTCTCCGGCTCGATCTCGACGATGGCCGGGTTGGTGGTCCACTGCTTGGCCAGGTTCATCACGTCTTCGGTGAAGGTGGCGGAGAACAGCAGGGTCTGGCGCTCGCTCTTCGGCGGAGTCTGGCGAATGATCTGGCGCACCTGCGGGATGAAACCCATGTCGAGCATGCGGTCGGCTTCGTCCAGCACCATCACCTCGACCATGTCCAGGTGCACCTCGCCGCGCTGGTTGAAGTCCAGCAGGCGGCCCGGGGTGGCGACCAGGATGTCGCAGTGGCGGGCTTCGAGGGCCTTGAGCTGCTTGTCGTAGTCCATGCCGCCGACGAAGGTCATCACGTTGAGACCGGTGTACTTGGTCAGCGCTGCGGCGTCCTTGGCGATCTGCACTACCAGCTCGCGGGTCGGGGCGATGATCAGCGCCCGTGGTTCGCCCATGTAGCGCTCTTTCGGCGGTGGGGTCTGCTGCAACTGGGTGATGATCGAGATCAGGAAGGCCGCGGTCTTGCCGGTACCGGTCTGAGCCCGGCCGATGGCGTCCTGGCCGCGCAGGGTGAAGCCCAGCACCTGGGCCTGGATCGGCGTGCAATACGGGAAGCCAAGGTCGTGGATGGCGTGCATCAGCTCGCTGGAGAGCTTGAAATCATGGAAGCGGGTCTTGCCTTCCTGCGGCTCGACCACGAAGTCTTCCAGCTTCCAGGTCGAGGCCTGGGGTTTCGGCTTGCGTTCGCGGCGCGGTTTGGCGCTGGCAGCAGGCTCGGCGCGTGCAGGCTTGGCCGCTGCGCTGGCTGGCGCTTCAGGCTTGCGCGGGGCGACGGGAGTCGGGGCGGGAGCGGGTGCCTGGGCGGGCGGCTGCATCACGGGAGCAGCGTTTTCGGCGACGAGTTGCTCAACCTCGCCTTTGCCGAACATCTTCTTGAGTGCTTTGAGCACGGTCTTCTCATCGATTGGTTAAGGAATGTACGCCGGGCAGTGTAATGCAAGATCCGGGCTCGGCGTAGTGGATTGATCCGACAACTACAGGGAATGCGACATTCAGCGCAGGTGCTGGATCAGCCAGGCGCAGATATCACCGATTTCTTCCGGCACCACTTCATGTTCCATCGGGTACTCCAGCCAGCTGGCGGCGACGCCCCAGTGCTTGAGGTATTCGTAGGCGGTACGGCCCATGGCCGGCTGGACCACCGGGTCGTGCTGGCCATGCAGGCACAACGCAGGGATGCGCTGCTGGCTGGCGGTGAGCTGGATTTCGTCCTTGAAGGTCGGTGCGTAGGTGGACAGGGCCAGCACGCCGCCCAGTGCCCCTTGCCACTTTATATAGGCGGTGTGCAGCACCACGGCGCCACCCTGGGAAAACCCGGCCAGAACGATGCGGGTCGGGTCGATGCCGGCGGCGCGCTGTTCCTCGATCAGGGCGATGACCTGGTCGGCGGACTCCTCCAGTTGCGCTTCGTCGATGGCCCGGGCCGGGCTCATGGCCTTGATGTCGTACCAGCTGGGCATTTCATAGCCGCCGTTGATCGTCACCGCGCGGCTGGGCGCCTGGGGCATAACGAAACGGGTACTCAGCAAGTGTTCCTGCAGCGCCTCGGCCACCGGCAGGAAGTCGTAGCGGTCGGCCCCCAGGCCGTGCAACCAGATCACACAGGCGTCGGCGGTCTTCTGGGGTTCGAGAATCAAAGGCTTGGTCATGACTGCTCCGAAGTAGTGCACGCGATCTCAATGCGGTGCATGAAAAAAAGGCACGCGAGGGCCACGGGGAAAAAAGATGTCGCATTGCTATAACTTTGCCAGTTGCCAAGGGCTGAACCGCTTTAGCCGCGCGATGTGGTACGCGCTTTGCTACTACCCTTTCGACATGATGTGGCGTGTTCCCTCGGTAACACCTCTTCATGGGAAAACCAAGGCTGTCACAGAACAGCGAATTGCGCCAATTGACCCAATAACAAGCCGAAACGGGTCGGATGCGCCTCATAAGGGTGCGGTGCAAGCCGGCTCAACACAATAAGAGCGAACTGGAGGTTTTAATGAAGATGTTGAAGTCCACCCTGGCAGTCATGACGGCTGCCGCAGCGCTGGGCCTGAGTTCTTTCGCCCAGGCGGGTGCAACCCTGGATGCGGTACAGAAGAAAGGTTTCGTACAGTGCGGCGTCAGTGACGGTCTGCCGGGCTTCTCGGTTCCGGACGCCAAGGGCACCATCGTCGGTATCGACGCCGACGTCTGCCGCGCTGTGGCCGCTGCCGTATTCGGCGACGCGACCAAGGTCAAGTTCAGCCAGCTGAACGCCAAGGAGCGTTTCACCGCCCTGCAATCCGGTGAAGTCGACGTGCTGTCGCGCAACACCACCTGGACCAGCTCCCGCGACGCCGGCATGGGCCTGGTGTTCGCCGGTGTTACCTACTACGACGGCATCGGCTTCCTGGTGAACAAGAAGCTCGGCGTTTCCAGCGCCAAGGAACTGGACGGTGCAACCATCTGCATCCAGGCCGGTACCACCACCGAGCTGAACGTTTCCGACTACTTCCGCGCCAACGGCCTGAAGTACACCCCGATCACCTTCGACACTTCCGACGAAAGCGCCAAGTCGCTGGAATCCGGCCGTTGCGACGTACTGACCTCGGACAAGTCGCAGCTCTACGCACAACGCTCCAAGCTGGCCGCGCCGACCGACTACGTCGTACTGCCGGAAACCATCTCCAAGGAGCCTCTGGGCCCGGTCGTGCGCAAAGGCGACGAAGAGTGGTTCTCCATCGTGCGCTGGACCCTGTTCGCCATGCTCAACGCCGAAGAGGCGGGCGTGACCTCGAAGAACGTCGAGGCCGAAGCCAAGTCCACCAAGAACCCGGACGTGGCTCGTATGCTCGGTGCCGACGGCGAGTACGGCAAGGACCTGAAACTGCCGAAGGACTGGGTGGTACAGATCGTCAAGCAAGTGGGTAACTACGGCGAAGTGTTCGAGAAGAACCTTGGCAAGAGCACCCCGCTGCAGATCGATCGCGGTCTGAACGCCCTGTGGAACAACGGCGGCATCCAGTACGCGCCTCCGGTGCGCTGATTGGGGAGGCCCACGGTGACGCTTGCGTCACCGTGGGCCTTATCGTTCCTTCTCTTCGGGGCTTTTCATGCAAAATCCACCCAAGGGCCTGTCCCTGAGCGATCCACGCGTTCGCGCGTGGCTGTTCCAGATCCTCACGATCGTCTTCGTGGTCGGTCTGGGCTGGTATCTGTTCCACAACACCCAGACCAACCTGCAACACCGGGGTATCACCTCGGGCTTCGACTTCCTCGAACGCAGCGCCGGCTTCGGCATCGCCCAGCATCTGATTCCCTATGTCGAATCCGACTCCTATGCCCGGGTCTTCGTCATCGGCTTGCTGAACACGCTGCTGGTGACCTTCATCGGCATCATCCTGGCGACCCTGCTCGGCTTCATCATCGGTGTGGCGCGACTGTCGCCGAACTGGATGATCAACAAGCTGGCTACCGTGTATGTCGAGACGTTCCGCAACATCCCGCCGTTGCTGCAGATCCTCTTCTGGTATTTCGCGGTGTTCCTGACCCTGCCGGGACCGCGGGGCAGCATCAACATCAACGACACCTTCTTCATCAGCAACCGCGGGCTGAACATGCCCGGCGCCTCCCTGGCCGAAGGCTTCTGGCCGTTCGCGATCGCCGTGCTGCTGGCTGTAGTGGCCGTGGTCGCCATGGTGCGCTGGGCCAATCGCCGTTTCGAGGCAACCGGTGAGCCGTTCCACAAGTTCTGGGCCGCACTGGGCCTGTTGCTGGTGATCCCGGGCCTGAGCGTGCTGCTGTTCGGCAACCCGCTGAGCTGGGAACTGCCGGAATTGAAAGGATTCAACTTCGCTGGTGGCTGGGTACTGATTCCCGAACTGCTGGCGCTGACCCTGGCACTGACCATCTACACCGCGGCGTTCATCGCCGAGATCGTCCGCTCCGGGATCCGCTCGGTGAGCCACGGCCAGACCGAGGCCGCCCGCTCCCTGGGCCTGCGTGAAGGTCCGACCCTGCGCAAGGTGATCATTCCCCAGGCGCTGCGGGTGATCATTCCGCCGCTGACCAGCCAGTACCTCAACCTGGCGAAGAACTCCTCGCTGGCCGCCGGTATCGGCTATCCGGAGATGGTTTCGCTGTTCGCCGGCACCGTGCTCAACCAGACCGGGCAGGCCATCGAAGTGATCGCCATCACCATGAGCGTGTACCTGGCCATCAGTATCAGCATTTCCCTGCTGATGAACTGGTACAACAAGCGCATTGCGCTGATCGAGCGGTAAGGAGACGCGCATGAGTACCCATGTTTTCAAACCCGACATGCCGCCACCGGTGAAGACCGTTGGCGTGGTCGCCTGGCTGCGGGCCAACCTGTTCTCGAACTGGCTCAACACCCTGCTGACCCTGTTCGCCATCTACCTGGTATGGCTGATCGTGCCGCCGCTGCTGCAGTGGTCGATCTTCGACGCCAACTGGGTCGGCACCACCCGCGAGGACTGCACCAAGGATGGCGCCTGCTGGGTGTTCATCCAGCAGCGCTTCGGCCAGTTCATGTATGGCTACTACCCCAGCGAACTGCGCTGGCGCGTGGACCTGACGGTCTGGCTGGCAGTGATCGGTGTGGCGCCGCTGTTCATCAAGCGCTTCCCGCGCAAGGCGGTGTACGGCCTGTGCTTCCTGGTCGCCTATCCGATCATCGCCTACACCCTGCTGCACGGCGGTCACTTCGGCATGACCACGGTATCGACCAGCCAGTGGGGCGGCCTGATGCTGACCCTGGTGATCGCCACCGTCGGCATCGTCGGCGCCTTGCCGCTGGGCATTCTCCTGGCGCTGGGCCGACGTTCGAAAATGCCGGCGGTGAAGGTGGTCTGCGTGACCTTCATCGAGTTCTGGCGCGGCGTGCCGCTGATTACCGTGCTGTTCATGTCCTCGGTGATGCTGCCGCTGTTCCTGCCCGAGGGCATGAGCTTCGACAAGCTGCTGCGGGCCATGATCGGGGTGATCCTGTTCCAGTCGGCGTACATCGCCGAGGTGGTGCGCGGTGGTTTGCAAGCCATTCCCAAGGGTCAGTACGAAGCCGCCGCGGCCATGGGCCTGGGCTACTGGCGCGCCATGGGCCTGGTGATCCTGCCGCAAGCCCTGAAGCTGGTGATTCCCGGCATCGTCAACACCTTCATTGCCCTGTTCAAGGACACCAGCCTGGTGATCATCATCGGCCTGTTCGACCTGCTCAACAGCGTCAAGCAGGCGGCCGCCGACCCCAAATGGCTGGGCATGGCGACCGAGGGCTACGTGTTCGCGGCCCTGGTGTTCTGGATTTTCTGTTTCGGTATGTCCCGCTACTCCATGCATCTGGAGCGCAAGCTGGATACAGGCCACAAGCGTTAGGAGAGATTTTGATGAGCGAAGCGATCAAACAGCCTGCGGGCCCTGAAGGCATTATCCAGATGCAGGGCGTGAACAAGTGGTACGGCCAGTTCCATGTGCTCAAGGACATCAACCTGAATGTGCGCCAGGGCGAGCGTATCGTCCTGTGCGGCCCGTCGGGTTCGGGCAAGTCGACCACCATCCGCTGCCTGAACCGCCTGGAAGAACACCAGCAGGGCCGCATCGTGGTCGATGGCGTGGAGCTGACCAACGACCTCAAGCAGATCGAAGCGATCCGCCGTGAAGTCGGCATGGTGTTCCAGCACTTCAACCTGTTCCCGCACCTGACCATCCTGCAGAACTGCACCCTGGCACCGATGTGGGTGCGCAAGATGCCCAAGCGCAAGGCCGAGGAAATCGCCATGCACTACCTGGAGCGGGTACGGATTCCGGAGCAGGCGCACAAGTTTCCGGGGCAATTGTCCGGTGGTCAGCAGCAGCGCGTGGCGATTGCCCGGGCGCTGTGCATGAAGCCGAAGATCATGCTGTTCGACGAGCCGACTTCGGCACTCGATCCGGAAATGGTCAAGGAGGTGCTGGACACCATGGTCAGCCTGGCGGAAGACGGCATGACCATGCTCTGCGTGACCCACGAGATGGGCTTCGCCCGCACCGTGGCGAACCGGGTGATCTTCATGGACAAGGGGGAGATCGTCGAGCAGGCGGCGCCGGATGACTTCTTCGACCGGCCGCAGAATGACCGGACCAAGCTGTTCCTGAGTCAGATCCTGCATTGATGGGAGTGGCTGGCAGACACTGGTCTGTCAGCCATTCTTTGTGGTGTTTTCGAGGGCCTCATCGCTGGCAACGCCAGCTCCCACAGGTATCGCGTACACCGCAAACCCTGTGGGAGCTGGCGTTGCCAGCGATGAGGCCCTCAAGCGTAATGAAGCTTCCGGATCAGTTCTCTTCTTCCTGCACCGCCGGCGCCGGTGGCGGCCGCAGTCCCACCTCGGCCATCAGCTTCAACTGCTTGCCATTGCGCATCACCTCGATGGCAACCTTCTCGCTCGGCTTGATCCGCGCCACCTGGTTCATCGAACGACGACCATCACCGGCCGGTTCGCCATTGATGCTGAGGATCACGTCACCCAGCTGCAAGCCGGCCCGCTGCGCCGGACCATCGCGGAAGATCCCCGCCACGACGATGCCCGGACGCCCCTGCATGCCGAACGACTCGGCCAGTTCCTGGCTCAGCGGCTGCACTTCGATGCCCAGCCAGCCACGGATCACCTGGCCGTGCTCGATGATCGACTTCATCACCTCCAGCGCCAGCTTGGTCGGGATGGCGAAGCCGATGCCCTGGGAGCCGCCGGACTTGGAGAAGATCGCCGTGTTGATCCCGGTCAGGTTGCCGTTGGCGTCGACCAGTGCGCCGCCGGAGTTGCCCGGGTTGATCGCGGCGTCGGTCTGGATGAAGTCTTCGTAGTTGTTCAGGCCCAACTGGTTGCGCCCGGTGGCGCTGATGATGCCCATGGTCACGGTCTGGCCGACGCCGAACGGGTTGCCGATGGCCAGGGCGACGTCGCCGATGCGGATGTTGTCGGAGCGGCCGATGGTGATCGCCGGGAGGTTCTTCAGGTCGATCTTCAGCACCGCCAGGTCGGTTTCCGGGTCGCTGCCGATGACCCGGGCCAGGGTCTCGCGGCCGTCCTTCAGCGCCACCACGATCTGGTCGGCGCCGGAGGTCACGTGGTTGTTGGTCAGCAGGTAGCCTTCCGGGCTCATGATCACCGCCGAGCCCAGGCTCGACTCCCAGCGCCGTTGCTTGGGCAGGTTGTCACCGAAGAAGCGGCGGAACTGCGGATCTTCGAACAGTGGATGGGCGGCCTTGTTGACCACCTTGGTGGTGTACAGGTTGGCCACCGCCGGTGCTGCGTGGGTAACCGCGTCGGCATAGGACACCGGGCCCTGGACCACATTGGTGGTCTGCGGTGCCTGCTGCAGGTTGACGTCCTGGCTGGGCAGGCCGACCCATTGGGGAAAACGCTGGATAACCAGCAAGGCGATCAGCACGCCAACAAGCAGCGGCCAGCCGAAGTAACGCAAAGCCTTGAACATTGAACGAATCCTGGGGGAGTTGGCCCGAGCCGGTGACGCGATGGGGGAGTGTGTGAACGCGCGCGATCATACTTCGGCAAGACCTGTGCAGGAACCGCTAAATCACTCGGCCTGTGATGCGCTTGGCCGAATGCCCCCAGGACATTGCCGTCGGTTTCCCCAATCCGGTCGACGGCCCATAATGGCGGCCATTATACGGGCCCTTGCGCCGTGCTGAACTGCTGAATTGAGGAGTCTTTCCATGGCTGTTGCCCTGTCTACCCTGGTCGAGGAAGCCGACCGTTACCTCGGTAGCGCGAAAATCCAGGATTACTGCCCCAACGGCCTGCAGGTCGAAGGGCGCCCGCAAGTGACCCGCATCGTCAGTGGGGTCACCGCCAGCCAGGCGTTGCTGGATGCCGCAGTGGAGGCGGGGGCCGACCTGGTGCTGGTACACCACGGCTACTTCTGGAAAGGCGAGAACCCGTGTATCACCGGGATGAAGCAGCGCCGCCTGAAGACCCTGCTCAAGCACGACATCAGCCTGCTGGCCTATCACCTGCCGCTGGATGTGCACCCGGAAGTGGGCAACAACGTGCAACTGGCCCGGCAACTGGACATCACCGTCGAAGGTCCGCTGGACCCGAACAATCCGCGGGTGGTGGGCCTGGTTGGCTCATTGGCCGAGCCGGTGTCGGCGCGGGACTTCGCTCGCCGGGTCAGCGAAGTGATGGGGCGCGAGCCGTTGCTGGTGGAGGGCGAGGAGGTCATTCGTCGGGTCGGTTGGTGCACCGGCGGTGGCCAGGGCTACATCGACCAGGCGATCGAGGCCGGCGTCGACCTGTTCATCAGTGGCGAGGCGTCCGAGCAGACCTACCACAGTGCCCGGGAAAACGGCGTGAGCTTCATCGCCGCCGGCCACCACGCCACCGAGCGCTACGGTGTGCAGGCCCTGGGCGATTACCTGGCGCGGCGTTTTGCCCTTGAACACCTGTTCATCGATTGCCCGAACCCCGTTTGAAGCCCAAACGACAGGGCATATCCATAGATTGTTTCGTTCTAGCGGGCCTCCTAAATAGAAGCGGGCGCTGTGATAGAGTGGCCCGCTCGAACACGGCCCGCTGGCCGTCCATAAAGATCGTTTTCCCGTGAGTAGCCATGGTCGACAAACTGACGCATTTGAAACAGCTGGAGGCGGAAAGCATCCACATCATTCGTGAGGTGGCCGCCGAGTTCGACAACCCGGTGATGCTGTACTCCATTGGCAAGGACTCGGCCGTGATGCTGCATCTGGCACGCAAGGCCTTCTTCCCTGGCAAGCTGCCGTTTCCTGTGATGCACGTCGACACCCAGTGGAAATTCCAGGAGATGTACCGCTTCCGCGACAAGATGGTCGAGGAAATGGGGCTGGAGCTGATCACCCACGTCAACCCGGAAGGTGTGGCGCAGGGCATCAACCCCTTCACCCACGGCAGCTCCAAGCACACCGACATCATGAAGACCCAGGGCCTCAAGCAGGCGCTGGACAAGCATGGCTTCGACGCCGCCTTCGGTGGCGCGCGCCGCGACGAAGAGAAGTCGCGGGCCAAGGAGCGCGTCTACTCGTTCCGTGACAGCAAGCACCGCTGGGACCCGAAGAACCAGCGCCCGGAGCTGTGGAACGTGTACAACGGCAAGGTCAACAAGGGCGAGTCGATCCGCGTCTTCCCGCTGTCGAACTGGACCGAGCTGGACATCTGGCAGTACATCTACCTCGAAGGCATCCCGATCGTGCCGCTGTACTTCGCTGCCGAGCGTGAAGTCATCGAGAAAAACGGCACCCTGATCATGATCGACGACGATCGCATCCTCGAGCACCTGAGCGACGAGGAAAAGGCCCGTATCGTCAAGAAGAAGGTGCGTTTCCGTACCCTCGGCTGCTACCCGTTGACGGGCGCCGTCGAATCCGAAGCCGAGACCTTGACGGACATCATCCAGGAAATGCTCCTGACCCGTACGTCCGAACGCCAGGGCCGTGTCATCGACCACGATGGCGCCGGTTCGATGGAAGACAAGAAACGCCAAGGCTACTTCTAATTTCAGGGTTACTCCATGTCGCACCAATCTGATCTGATCAGCGAGGACATCCTCGCCTACCTGGCCCAGCACGAGCGCAAGGAACTCCTGCGTTTCCTGACCTGCGGCAACGTCGACGACGGCAAGAGCACCCTGATCGGTCGCCTGCTGCACGACTCCAAGATGATCTACGAGGACCACCTCGAGGCCATCACCCGTGATTCGAAGAAAGTCGGCACCACCGGCGAGGAAGTCGACCTGGCGCTGCTGGTCGACGGCCTGCAGGCCGAGCGCGAGCAGGGCATCACCATCGATGTCGCCTACCGCTACTTCTCCACCGCCAAGCGCAAGTTCATCATCGCCGACACCCCGGGCCACGAGCAGTACACCCGCAACATGGCCACCGGCGCCTCGACCTGCGACCTGGCGATCATCCTCGTCGATGCCCGCTACGGCGTGCAGACCCAGACCCGCCGGCACAGCTATATCGCCTCGCTGCTGGGCATCAAGCACATCGTCGTTGCGGTCAACAAGATGGACCTCAAGGGCTTCGACGAGCAGGTCTTCGAGTCGATCAAGGCCGACTACCTGAAGTTCGCCGAGGGCATCAACCTCAAGCCGAGCAGCCTGCACTTCGTGCCGATGTCCGCGCTCAAGGGCGACAACGTGGTCAACCGCAGCGAGCGTTCGCCGTGGTACACCGGCCCTGCGCTGATGGAAATCCTCGAGACCGTCGAAGTCGCTGGCGACCGCAACTTCACCGATCTGCGCTTCCCGGTGCAGTACGTCAACCGTCCGAACCTGAACTTCCGCGGCTTCGCCGGCACCATCGCCAGCGGCCTGGTGCACAAGGGTGACGAAGTGGTGGTGCTGCCGTCGGGCAAGAGCAGCCGGGTCAAATCCATCGTCACCTACGAAGGCGAGCTGGAAAGCGCAGGTCCTGGCCAGGCCGTGACCCTGACCATGGAAGACGAGATCGATATCTCCCGTGGCGACCTGCTGGTGCACGCCGACAACGTTCCACAGGTGACCGACCAGTTCGACGCCATGCTGGTGTGGATGTCCGAGGAGCCGATGCTGCCGGGCAAGAAATACGACATCAAGCGCGCCACCAGCTATGTGCCGGGCTCGATCGCCAGCATCACCCACCGGGTCGATGTGAATACCCTGGAGCAGGGCGCCGCGAGCGCGCTGCAACTGAACGAGATCGGCCGGGTCAAGGTGGCCCTGGACGCTGCGATCGCCCTGGACGGTTACGACAGCAACCGCACCACCGGTGCCTTCATCGTCATCGATCGCCTGACCAACGGTACCGTCGGCGCCGGCATGATCATCGCGCCGCCAGTCCTGCCGCACGGCAGCACCGGCCAGCATGGCAAGCAGGCTCACGTGTCCACCGAGGAACGTGCCCTGCGCTTCGGCCAGCAGCCAGCCACCGTGCTGTTCAGCGGCCTGTCCGGCGCTGGCAAGAGCACCCTGGCCTATGCCGTCGAGCGCAAGCTGTTCGACATGGGCCGTGCGGTCTACGTCCTCGATGGCCAGAACCTGCGCCACGACCTGAACAAGGGCCTGCCGCAGGATCGCGCCGGTCGCACCGAGAACTGGCGCCGTGCCGCCCACGTCGCGCGCCAGTTCAACGAAGCCGGCATGCTCACCCTGGCCGCCTTCGTCGCACCGGATGCCGAAGGCCGCGAGCAGGCCAAGGCGCTGATCGGCAAGGAGCGTCTGGTCACCGTTTACGTCCAGGCCTCCCCGCTGGCCTGCCGCGAGCGTGACCCGCAAGGCCTGTACGCCGCTGGCGGCGACAACATCCCGGGCGAAAGCTTCCCGTACGATGTGCCGCTGGACGCCGACCTGGTGATCGATACCCAGTCCACCAACGTGGAAGAGGGTGTGAAGCTGGTGCTGGATGTGCTGCGTCAGCGTGGTGCGATCTAAGCCACCCGGCTGAAAGAAAGAACCCGCGATGGTGAAGGCCATCGCGGGTTTTTTTGTGGCGGCAGAAGGTGAGTTAGTCGGGCTTGAATCCGGGTTTTCCGTTTGCGGCGCGCCACTCCTTGATGATTTTTATGATGTTTTCCGGACTGTCGAGCCCGTCTTCTTCCGGCCAATAGATAAGATCGGATCCGCTAGGGTGTTCGGATATCTCTTCGAAAAGACCGATACGTTTGTCATGCGCTTTCTCGCTGATGCCATCCTCGGGATCCAGAACGGACTGCAGAAAAACTAGAAACTCGTGCTCTGTGAAATCACTGAACTGTTTTTTCTGACTCATGATTCTTCCCCGTAGTGAATTTGATTATGGCTTGCAGGCGTCACGACTCTGATGTTGTCGAGGTCGTAGACACCACCCCGGTCCGCGATTGGCTTTACATAGTTCAACGAAGCCGGCGTGCTCGCCTTCGTCGCACCAGATGTCGGAGGCCGCGAGCAGGCCAAGGCGCTGATCGGCAAGGAGCGTCTGGTTACGGTCTACGTCTAGTCCTCCCCGCTGGCCTGCCGCAAGTTTGACCCGCAAGGCCTGTACGTCGCTGGCGGCGACAGCATCCCGGGCGAAAGCTTCCTGTACGATGTGCCGCTGGACGCTGACCTGGTGATCGACACCCAGTCCTCCAACGTGGAAGAGGGTGTGAAGCTGGTGCTGGATGTGATGCGTCAGCGTGGCGCGAACTAAGCGCTTCGGCTGAGTGAAAAAACGCGATTGTGTAGACCATCGCGCGCTTCTTGCTTTTAGAAATACGCTGGGCTATTGGACTACTCGGATTTGAATCCTGGTTTCCCGTTTGCTGCCCGCCACTCTTTTATTATTTTGAGAACTTGCTCTGCCTCACCCATGTATTCCGACTCCGGCCAATAGAGTAAATCTGTTCCGGTTGGGTGTTCTGAAATAGTTTCGAACTGTTCGAGCAAGATATCCAAGGCCTCTTCGTCACCGCTGTCGTTTTTCTCGTCGATCAACCTTAAAAACGCCAGGAACTCGAGTTCTGTGAAGTCAGCAATCGTTTTTTTCTGACTCATGGCTGTTACCCATAGTGAATCTGATCGTGAGCAAGGGGTGTCACGATGCGTATGTTGTCGAGGTCGTATATCTCACCACCTTCAGATATCGGTTGGTGATGATGGCAACGTGCTTCTCGATGATGACGGTATTGAACCCCGGGATCCCCGGGCCGTTGTACCTGCCTGTCTCTCCTTCTCCGCGACGCGGTCCGTTTGACAATCCCCAGCCGCCACCGCCAGAGAAACCAATGCGCAGATCCGGATTGCCCTCGATGACAAGAGGAGGCAGCTCCTCGGGTACACCATGTTGTGCCATTCCTTTCGCTCCTTCGAAAATGGAATGGCGATGGTCTTTTACGGAGCTGGGGGAAATCTGTCAGGCGACGGCGGGAATGTCGTAGGGGTGTTCAGACTTGCTGATGGCATCTGTCAGATGTGCTTTTCCATCACCGGAATCACCCGTTTCTCCTTCACGGCCTTGTAGGAAAAACTCGAATAGATCTCCTTCACTCCGGGCAGCGATTGCAGGGTTTTCCGGGCGAATTCGCCGAAGGATTCCAGGTCGCGGGCCAGCACTTCCAGGAGGAAGTCGTAACGTCCTGAAATATTGTGGCAGGCGACAATCTCCGGAATTTCCATCAGGCGCTGCTCGAAGGCGCGGGCCATTTCCTTGGTGTGCGAGTCCATCATGATGCTGACGAAAGCGGTGACGCCGAAGCCCAGTGCCTTGGGTGAAAGGATCGCCTGGTAGCCGGTGATGTAGCCACTTTCCTCCAGCAGCTTGACCCGGCGCCAGCAGGGCGAGGTGGTCAGGGCGACGCTGTCGGCCAGTTCGGAGATGGTCAGGCGTGCGTTGTCCTGGAGGGCTCCGAGCAGGGCACGGTCGGTGCGGTCGATGGCATTGGGCAAGATTTGCCCCGTCTTCAGCGGATCGTGGAATTTCATGCTCGGAACGCCCCGAAGTGGTGGTCATATTTGGAAAAATATTAGTTCATCGCTGGCATAAGCTTATGGCAATCCAACAAGAGGGCATCGCCATGAGCGGCTCCAGCACCAAGCAGGGATTCGCCACCCGGGCCATTCACCATGGCTACGATCCGCAGGCTCACGGAGGGGCGCTGGTGCCGCCGGTGTATCAGACGGCGACCTTCGCTTTTCCCAGCGTCGAGTACGGCGCGGCCTGTTTTGCCGGCGAAGAGGCCGGACATTTCTACAGTCGTATCTCCAACCCGACCCTGGCGCTGCTGGAGAGCCGCATGGCTTCGCTGGAAGGTGGCGAGGCTGCCCTGGCCCTGGCCTCGGGCATGGGGGCCATCACCGCCACGCTGTGGACCCTGTTGCGGCCGGGTGATGAAGTGCTGCTGGGGAGCACCTTGTATGGCTGCGCCTTCGCTTTCCTGCATCACGGCATCGGCGAGTTCGGGGTCAAGCTGACCCATGTCGATATGGCTGACCTGAAGGCAGTGGAGGCGGCGATTTCTCCGGCGACGCGACTGATCTACTTCGAGTCGCCGGCCAACCCCAACATGCACCTGGCGGATATCGCCGGGGTGGCGAAGATCGCCCGGCGCCATGGCGCGACCCTGGTGGTGGACAACACCTATTGCACGCCCTACCTGCAGCGCCCGCTGGAGCTGGGTGCCGACCTGGTGGTGCACTCGGCGACCAAGTACCTCAGCGGCCACGGCGATATCACCGCCGGGCTGGTGATCGGAAACAAGGCGCTGGTGGATCGAATTCGTCTGGAAGGATTGAAGGACATGACCGGCGCCGTGCTTTCGCCGCACGATGCTTCATTGCTGATGCGTGGTCTGAAGACTCTTAACCTGCGCATGGAACGGCACTGCGCCAATGCCCAGCAACTGGCTGAGTTCCTGGCGAAGCAGCCGGAGGTGGAGGTACAGCATTACCCGGGGTTGCCGTCGTTCGCCCAGCGGGCCCTGGTGAAACGGCAGATGAGCTTGCCGGGCGGCATGCTGGCTTTCGAGCTCAAGGGCGGCATTGTTGCCGGGCGTCGTTTTATGAATGCCTTGCAGTTGTTCTCGCGGGCGGTGAGCCTGGGCGATGCCGAATCCCTGGCCCAGCATCCGGCGAGCATGACCCATTCCAGCTATACCCCCGAGGAGCGGGCGCTGTACGGGATTTCCGAGGGCTTGGTACGGCTGTCGGTGGGGCTGGAAGATATAGACGATCTGCTGGCAGATGTGCGGCAGGCGCTCAGGGCGTGTGGATAAGTGACTGTCCGGGGCACGCGGCCGTTGTGGGAGTTCGCCTGGTCTCTCAGGCTGCGCTGTCGTGCAGAGAGCAGTCATTGATCGTGGGAGCGAGCTTGCTCGCGAAGGCCGCACAGCGGCCCAAAAGCCATCCAGCACTAATTTCGGTCAGATGACATTCTGGATTCAGTATCTGGCTGATCCAGTCAATCCTGGAGCTTTGGCATGGCGGGTTTGGGACCGCTTTGCGGTCCTTCGCGAGCAAGCTCGCTCCCACGAAGACACCATCGCACCCAATGATTGTTCTCTGTGCGACAGCCCGGCCTGAAGGGCCGGGCGGACTACCACAAGGTCCGCGTGACAAACAAAAAGGGGCGCCATTTATGGCGCCCCTTTTACGTTGTTGCGATTCAGCGTTTCAGACCATAGCTCTCGTCGAGCATGCCTGGGCTGTTCGGCGCCTTTGGCGCGTAGTCCCGTGGTACTTCGGTGTCCCGCGGCGGGGTCAGGCGGTCGCGCGAACCTTGGGCGGCGTCGGAGTGCAGGGCCGCGAGCAGGCGCTGGCGGGTCAGCTCGTCCAGGGCCAGGCGGTTGGCGCCATCGGCCAGGTGATCCTGAACTTCCTGGTAGCTTTGCGTGAGCTTCTTGACCAGGGCCGCGGTGCTGTTGAAGTGAGTCACCACTTCATTCTGATAGCTGTCGAAGCGCTCCTGGATATCGTCCAATTGCCGCTGGGTGCTGCTTGGCGCGGCATTGGGCAGGAGGCGGGCAACCAGGAAACCAACGACGACGCCTACTGCCAGGGCCAGGGTCGGCAACAACCAAACTAAGAGCGAGAGTTCCACGAGTCCTTCCTCTATAAACGGCTTTGCTTTACGTTAACGGCTCGGACCTGCGCTGTATACCGCGACGCATCGCAAATATCTCAGAACAGAATCATTCAGCTAGACGAGTCGACCCTTGCCGGGGTCACGGAGTTTAATGCCTTGCTTACCCGCGAATCCCCCGTACTCATCGACGGCCCGGTCGGCCAACTTGAAGCCTTGTACCAGGAAGTCGCCGACGCCCACGGCCTGGTGCTGATCTGTCACCCCAACCCGGTCCAGGGCGGGACCATGCTCAACAAGGTGGTGTCGACCCTGCAACGTACTGCGCGGGATGCCGGGCTGATCACCTTGCGCTTCAACTACCGCGGTGTCGGTGCCAGCGCCGGCAGCCATGACATGGGCAGCGGCGAAGTGGACGACGCCCAGGCCGCTGCAACCTGGCTGCGGCAGCAACACCCGGACCTGCCCTTGATCCTGATCGGTTTCTCCTTCGGCGGTTTCGTTGCAGCCGCGGTGGGTGGTCGTCTTGAAGCGCAGGGGGCCGCGCCGAAACAACTGTTCATGATCGCCCCGGCAGTCATGCGTCTGAGCGGCAACGAGGCCGCGCCGCTGAACGTGCCGCTGACCATCGTCCAGCCCGATGCCGATGAGGTGATCGAGCCAGGTATCGTCTACGACTGGTCCGCAGCGTTCCCGCGCCCCCATGAGCTGCTGAAAGTGGCAGAATGCGGGCACTTTTTTCATGGCAAGCTGACCGACCTCAAGGATCTGGTACTGCCGCGTCTTTCGAACTGAGCCAAGCCTGATAAGCGAATATCCATGACTACGCGCATTCTCACCGGCATCACCACCACCGGCACCCCGCACCTGGGCAACTACGCCGGTGCCATCCGCCCGGCGATCCTCGCCAGCCGCCAGCCGGGTGCCGACTCCTTCTATTTCCTCGCCGACTACCACGCCCTGATCAAATGCGATGACCCGCAGCGCATCCAGCGCTCGCGTCTGGAAATCGCCGCGACCTGGCTGGCCGGTGGCCTGGATCCGGAGAAGGTGACTTTCTATCGCCAGTCCGACATCCCCGAGATTCCCGAGCTGACCTGGCTGCTCACCTGCGTCAGCGCCAAGGGCCTGCTCAACCGCGCCCATGCGTACAAGGCGTCGGTGGACAAGAACGTGGAAAACGGCGAAGACCCGGATGCCGGCGTGACCATGGGCCTGTACAGCTACCCGGTGCTGATGGCTGCGGACATCCTGATGTTCAACGCGCACAAGGTGCCGGTCGGCCGCGACCAGATCCAGCACGTGGAAATGGCCCGGGATATCGGCCAGCGCTTCAACCACCTGTTCGGCAACGGCAAGGAGTTCTTCGTCCTGCCGGAAGCGGCGATCGAGGAGAGCGTAGCGACCCTGCCGGGCCTCGACGGGCGCAAGATGTCCAAGAGCTACGACAACACCATTCCGCTGTTCAGCAGCGCCAAGGACATGAAGGACGCGATTTCCCGCATCGTCACCGACTCCCGCGCGCCGGGCGAGGCGAAGGATCCGGACAACTCGCACCTGTTCACCCTTTACCAGGCCTTCTCCACGGCCGAGCAATCCGCTGCCTTCCGTGAAGAGCTGTTGCAGGGCCTGGGTTGGGGTGAGGCCAAGCAGAAGCTGTTCCAGTTGCTCGATGGCCAGCTCAGCGAGCCGCGCGAGCGCTACCAGCAACTGATCACTCGCCCTGCGGACCTGGAAGACATCCTCCTCGCCGGTGCGCAGAAAGCGCGCAAGGTTGCCACGCCGTTCCTCGAGCAACTGCGCGAGGCTGTCGGCCTGCGCTCCTTCCGCAGCATTGCCCAGGGCCCGGTCGAGACCAAGAAGAAGGCGGCGAAGAGCGCACGCTTCGTCAGCTTCCGCGACGAAGACGGCAGCTTCCGCTTCCGTCTGCTGGCGGCCGATGGCGAGCAACTGCTGCTGTCGCGCAGCTTCGCCGACGGCAAGGCTGCCGGTGCGGTGACCAAGCAACTGCAGCAAGGCCAGGAGCTGGATGTGCGCAGCGAAGGCCTGGGCTTCAATCTGTGGCTGGAGGGCGAGGCCGTGGCCGCAAGTCCGCAGTTCGCCGATGAGGCCGCTCGCGATACTGCCATCGAGGCGCTGCGCGCCGCCTTGGCGCCCCAACAGGACTGACGGCTTATCGGAAGTCTGATTGCCATTACCCGGGGCCGTCGCTACAGTGACGGCCCGCTTTTGTTGCCTTGCTAACGAATTATGACGCCCCTAGAACGATATCAAGCAGATCTGAAACGTCCCGATTTCTTCCATGACGCGGCGCAGGAAACGGCGGTGCGCCATCTGCAACGCCTGTACGACGATCTGATCGCGGCGCAGAACAACAAGCCGGGTGTGTTCGGCAAGCTGTTCGGCAAGAAGGAGCAGGCGCCGGTCAAGGGTCTGTATTTCTGGGGCGGGGTAGGCCGGGGCAAGACCTATCTGGTGGACACCTTCTTTGAGGCGCTGCCGTTCAAGGAAAAGTCCCGCACGCACTTCCACCGTTTCATGAAGCGTGTGCACGAAGAAATGAAAGGTCTGAAGGGTGAGAAGAACCCGCTGACCCTCATCGCCAAGCGTTTCGCCGAAGAGTCGCGGGTGATCTGCTTCGATGAGTTCTTCGTCTCCGACATCACCGACGCGATGATCCTTGGCACCCTGATGGAGGAGCTGTTCAAGAACGGCGTGACCCTGGTGGCCACCTCCAACATCGTGCCGGACGGCCTGTACAAGGACGGCCTGCAGCGGGCGCGCTTCCTTCCGGCCATTGCCCTGATCAAGCAGAACACCGAGATCGTCAACGTCGACAGTGGCGTCGACTATCGCTTGCGTCACCTGGAGCAGGCTGAGCTGTTCCACTTCCCGCTCAATGAAGAAGCCCACGAAAGCCTGCGCAAGAGCTTCCGTGCGCTGACTCCGGAATGCACCCAGGCGGTGGAAAACGATGTGCTGATCATCGAGAACCGCGAGATCCGCGCCCTGCGTACCTGTGACGACGTGGCGTGGTTCGACTTCCGCGAGCTCTGCGACGGCCCGCGCAGCCAGAACGACTACATCGAACTGGGCAAGATCTTCCATGCGGTGCTGCTCAGTGGCGTAGAGCAGATGGGTGTGGCGACCGACGATATCGCGCGGCGCTTCATCAACATGGTCGACGAGTTCTATGACCGCAACGTCAAGCTGATCATTTCGGCCGAGGTGGAGTTGAAGGACCTGTATACCGGTGGTCGCTTGACCTTCGAGTTCGCCCGGACCCTCAGTCGCTTGCTGGAAATGCAGTCCCACGAATTCCTGGCGCGGGCGCACAAGCCTTAAGCTCGATCGACAGCCTGACGCAGACCCTGTGGGAGCTGGCTTGCCAGCGATGACTATGGTGAATTCACCATCGCTATCGCTGGCAAGCCAGCTCCCACAGTTTTTTATCAGACTCGATATTTGCGCAGGAGGCTCAGGCTTCCTGCATGAACTGCTGCCGATACTGGTTCGGCGACAATGCGGTGTGCTGCCTGAATAGCCGTGCGAAGAAGCTGGCATCGTCGTAGCCGACTTCGTAGCTGATGGTCTTGATGCTTTTGCGCGTGCCGGAGAGCAGTCCCTTTGCCGTTTCGATGCGCAGCCGTTGCAGGTAGTGCAGGGGTTTGTCGCCCGTCGCACTCTGGAAGCGGCGCATGAAGTTGCGAATGCTCATGCCGTGATTGCGGGCGACGTCCTCGAAGCGGAACTTGTCGGCGAAATGCTCTTCGAGCCAGTGCTGGATCTGCAGGATGATCACGTCCTGATGCAGCTTCTGCCCGCCGAAGCCCATGCGTCCCGGAGTGTAGTTGCGCTGCACTTCATAGAGGATGTCGCGGGCCACGGCCTGGGCGACATTGGCCCCGCAGAAGCGCTCGATCAGGTAGATGTACAGGTCGCATGCCGAGGTGGTGCCGGCGGCACAGAACAGGTTGTCGGCGTCGGTGAGGTGCTTGTCCTGGTTCAGCTGGACCTTGGGGAAGCGCTCGGCGAACTGGCTGAAGAAGCGCCAGTAGGTGGTCGCCTCCTTGCCGTCCAGCAGTCCGGCCTCGGCCAGCCAGAATACGCCGCTGGCCTCGCCGCATAGCACCGCGCCGCGGGCATGCTGCTGGCGCAGCCAGGGCAGGACCTGGGGGTAGCGTTCGCAGAGGGCGGAAAAGTCGTCCCAGAAGGCGGGGAGTACGATGACGTCGGCCTCTTCCAGGCCACTGTCGACCGGGACCTGCACATCGCTGAAGCTGCGTACGGGCTGACCGTCGGGGCTGACCAGGCGCGTCTCGAACATCGGCTGCAGGCTCAGGCCCAGTTGCTTGGCATAGCGCAGGCTGGCCAGGTGGAAGAAGTCCTTGGCCTGCATCAGGGTCGAGGCGAATACCTTGTCGATGGCGAGGATGCTGACGCGCCGCAGCGGCACGTTGGGTTGGGTAAACATCATTTTCTTTATTCTTATAGGTCAGAGTGGTCAATCACCGGCTGGATCGTCTTATTTTTTGGCGATTGTGTCCAGTAGCCCATTCCCAGGCGCGCTCACTGGCGTGTACAAGGTCACGCACCTGGCCGACAGGGCAGGGGATCTGGAAAATCAGCTTGATATTTTTCTGGCAATCCGGATAATCCGCCGTCTCTTTCTACGGTGGAAGTGATGCCCCGCCGCTGAAAAAGAACCCCGCCAAGTATTGAACGCGCTGACCCGAGCCCCCGAAAGCGTTCGTATTCGGCTGCCTTTGACCTTGTCAAAGTAAGCACTATTCAGTAAGATTCGCCGTCTATTTTTGCTGGGCGGCCTCTGAGGCTTATTAAAGAATGAAAACTTTTACTGCTAAACCGGAAACAGTAAAACGCGACTGGTTCGTCGTTGACGCTGCTGGTCAGACCCTGGGTCGTCTGGCCACTGAAATCGCGAGCCGTCTGCGTGGCAAGCACAAGCCAGAATACACCCCTCACGTTGACACCGGCGACTACATCGTCGTGATCAACGCCGAGCAGGTACGTGTCACTGGTGCCAAGACTTCGGACAAGATGTACTACTCCCACTCCGGCTTCCCGGGCGGTATCAAGGAAATCAACTTCGAGAAGCTGATTGCCAAGGCCCCTGAGCGCGTGATCGAGACCGCGGTCAAAGGCATGCTGCCTAAGAACCCGCTGGGTCGCGACATGTACCGTAAGCTGAAAGTCTATGCGGGCGCTACTCACCCTCATACTGCTCAGCAGCCCCAAGAACTGAAGATTTAACGGAATAGTTCATTATGTCGGCGACTCAAAATTACGGCACTGGCCGTCGCAAGACTGCAACCGCTCGCGTTTTCCTGCGTCCGGGCACTGGCAACATCTCCATCAACAACCGTTCCCTGGACGTGTTCTTCGGTCGTGAAACCGCGCGCATGGTAGTACGCCAGCCGCTGGAACTGACCGAAACCGTCGAGAAGTTCGACATCTACGTCACCGTTGCTGGTGGTGGTGTCAGCGGTCAGGCCGGTGCGATCCGTCACGGTATCACCCGCGCTCTGATGGAGTACGACGAGACTCTGCGTAGCGCTCTGCGCCGCGCTGGCTACGTCACTCGCGACGCTCGTGAAGTCGAGCGTAAGAAAGTGGGTCTGCGTAAAGCACGTAAGCGTCCACAATACTCCAAGCGTTAATTCGCTCAGAGTTTCAAAAAAAGCCCGGTTCCAGGTGGAACCGGGCTTTTTTTATGTCTTGAATAATGGGGGTTGGCCATTTGTGTGACAACTTGCCGCATAGACGCAGATCAAGACCTGCGTGGGATGCAGGCCTTTGGCCAGGGTAATAACCTTGCCAGTCATGGGTCTTTTCTTTACCATGCGGCAAATTTTTAGCGCTTCAGAAATTACTTAGTAGATGCCTGTTTCAACAGGCCACAAAGCTGATGGGAGAGGACTGAATGAGCAATGACGGCGTCAATGCAGGCCGGCGTCGCTTCCTGGTTGCAGCCACATCCGTTGTGGGTGCAGCAGGGGCGGTGGGGGCTGCGGTCCCGTTCGTAGGGTCATGGTTTCCCAGTGCTAAGGCGAAGGCTGCCGGTGCACCGGTGAAGGTCAATATTGCCAAGGTCGAACCTGGGCAGCAGTTGGTGGCCGAGTGGCGTGGTCAGCCGGTTTTCATCGTCCGTCGTACCGAGGAGATCCTTGGTAATTTGAAGAAGATCACCGGAGATCTCTCTGATCCGGAGTCCAAGGCGTCGGTCCAGCCTGCCTACGTCGACCCATCGAATCGCTCGATCAAACCGGAGATCCTGGTCCTCGTCGGTCTCTGCACTCACCTCGGTTGCTCCCCGACTTTCCGTCCCGAAGTCGCTCCTGCCGACCTTGGTCCCAAGTGGGTCGGCGGCTATTTCTGCCCCTGCCACGGCTCCCACTACGACCTTGCTGGCCGCGTCTACAAGTCCCAGCCCGCGCCGCTCAATCTGCCGGTGCCGCCGCATTCGTACGAGTCGGATGACATCATCGTCGTCGGTGTCGATCAGGAGAAAGCGTGATGAGCAAGTTCATGGAATGGGTTGATGCCCGCTTCCCCGCGACCAAGATGTGGGAAGACCATCTCAGCAAGTACTACGCACCGAAGAACTTCAACTTCCTGTACTTCTTCGGCTCCCTGGCGCTGTTGGTGCTGGTCAACCAGATCGTCACCGGTGTCTGGCTGACCATGAGTTTCACCCCGTCGGCCGAAGAGGCGTTTGCCTCGGTCGAATACATCATGCGTGATGTCGAGTACGGCTGGATCCTGCGCTACCTGCACTCCACCGGCGCCTCGGCATTCTTCATCGTCGTCTACCTGCACATGTTCCGCGGCCTGCTCTACGGTTCCTACCAGAAGCCCCGCGAACTGGTGTGGATCTTCGGCATGTTGATCTACCTGGCGCTGATGGCTGAAGCCTTCATGGGCTATCTGCTGCCTTGGGGCCAGATGTCCTACTGGGGTGCCCAGGTGATCATTTCGCTGTTCGGTGCCATCCCGGTGATCGGTGATGACCTGACCCAGTGGATCCGTGGCGACTACCTGATTTCCGGCATCACCCTCAACCGCTTCTTCGCGCTGCACGTCATTGCCCTGCCGATCGTCATTCTCGGCCTGGTGGTCCTGCATATCCTGGCGTTGCACGAAGTGGGTTCGAACAACCCCGATGGTGTCGACATCAAGAAGAAAAAGGACGAGAACGGCATTCCGCTGGACGGCATTCCATTCCACCCTTACTACACCGTGAAAGACATCGTCGGCGTGGTGGTCTTCCTCTTCGTGTTCTGCGCCGTGGTGTTCTTCTTCCCGGAAATGGGTGGCTATTTCCTGGAAAAACCGAACTTCGAGCAGGCCAACGCCTTCAAGACGCCTGAGCACATTGCGCCGGTATGGTACTTCACACCGTTCTACGCGATTTTGCGGGCGGTCCCGGACAAGCTCTTCGGTGTCATCGCCATGGGCGCGGCAATCGCGGTGCTGTTCGTGCTGCCGTGGCTGGACCGCAGCCCGGTGCGCTCGATGCGCTACAAGGGCTGGCTGAGCAAGATCTGGCTGGTGGTGTTCTGCATTTCGTTCGTGATCCTGGGTGTGCTGGGCGTTCTGGCGCCGACTCCAGGCCGTACGTTGCTGTCGCAGGTATGTACCTTCCTGTATTTCGCCTACTTCATTCTGATGCCGTTCTACACCAGGCTTGAGAAGACCAAACCGGTTCCGGAAAGGGTGACTGGCTGATGAAAAAGCTATTTGCAGTATTGATTCTGGCAGTGATGCCCACCCTGACCTTCGCTGCGAGCGAGCATGGTCCGGAACTGGATAAAGTCGATATCGACCTGACCGACAAGGCCGCCATGCAGGATGGCGCGCGTACCTTCGCCAACTATTGCATGGGCTGCCACGGCGCCAAGTTCCAGCGTTACGAGCGTGTTGCCGATGATTTGGGCATTCCTCACGAGCTGATGCTGGAGAAGCTGGTGTTCACCGGTGCCAAGATCGGCGATCACATGAACACCGGCATGCAGGCGTCCGATGCCAAGGTCTGGTTCGGTGCTGCGCCACCTGACCTGACCCTGGTCGCCCGGGTTCGTGGTACCGACTGGCTGTATAGCTACCTGCGCGGCTTCTATGAGGATCCGGCGCGTCCGTGGGGCGTGAACAACAAGATCTTCCCGAACGTCGGCATGCCTAACGTGCTGGTGGGGTTGCAAGGTCGGCAGGTGGTGGGCTGCAAGCAGATCCAGACCGTTGTCGACGGCAAGAAGCAATTCGACCCGCTGACGGGGGCTCCGTTGACTCATGAAGCCTGTGATCAGCTGACCATCGTGCCGAAATCCGGTACCCTGAACGAAGAGCAGTTCGACGAGAAGGTCAAGAACCTGGTGACCTTCCTGGCCTACTCGGCCAACCCGGTCAAGCTGGAAAGCCAACGCATCGGTACCTATGTACTGCTGTACCTGGCCTTCTTCTTCGTATTCGCCTACCTGCTCAAGCGCGAATACTGGAAGGACGTGCACTGATCACGCAGTAATTTCTGGTAGTTGAACGCGCGCCCTGGGGCGCCTCCGGAGTCCGGAGGTGCCCCAGGGCGCGTTTGCGTTTATAGCTTTTACTATTCCATGCGAGGAGGAACCTTATGGGCGTGACCAATCGGTTAGCCTGCTACTCCGACCCCGCTGACCACTATTCTCATCGGGTGCGTATCGTTCTCGCCGAGAAAGCTGTCAGTGTCGAGATCATCGACGTCGTGGCCGGCAACCAGCCGGCCAAGCTGCTGGAGGCCAACCCGTACGGCAGCTTGCCGACCTTGGTCGATCGCGATCTGGCGTTGTACGAATCCACCGTGGTAATGGAATACCTCGACGAGCGTTACCCTCATCCGCCGCTGTTGCCGGTATACCCGGTGGCGCGGGCCAATAGTCGGCTGCTGGTTCATCGGATCCAGCGTGACTGGTGTTCGCTGGTGGATCAGATCCTCGATCCGCGAGCCAAGGATGCTGCCCGTGCACTGGCGAGAAAGGAATTGCGCGAGAGCCTGACCGGAGTGTCTCCGCTCTTCGCCGACAAGCCCTGTTTCCTCAGTGAGGAGCAAAGTCTGGTGGATTGTTGTCTACTACCCATCTTGTGGCGTTTGCCGATTTTGGGAATCGAATTGCCACGGCAGGCCAAACCCCTGCTGGACTATATGGAGCGACAGTTTGCCCGCGAGCCTTTCCAGGCAAGCCTGTCCGCTGCTGAACGAGAAATGCGCAAGCTTTAAGGAGCTGTTGATGAACTCCAGTCGCCCCTACCTGGTGCGTGCACTGTATGAGTGGATCGTGGATAACGATTGCACGCCACATATCCTGGTGAATGCCGAGTACCCTGCGGTACAGGTGCCTCAGGGTTTCGCCAGCGACGGTCAGATTGTCCTGAACATTTCGCCGAACGCCGTGCGCGGTCTGCAGATGGAGAATGATGCGGTCAGTTTCGAAGGGCGTTTCGGTGGCGTTGCCCACAGCCTGTACGTACCGACCGGTGCCATCCTGGGTATCTATGCGCGTGAAAATGGCCAGGGCATGGTGTTCGAACTCGAGCCGCCGATGGTCGATGACGATGAAGATGATGTCGAGCCGGATGATGATGGCCCACCGGATGGTGGGCAGCCCCCTCGCCCGAGCGGGCGCCCGAGCTTGAAAGTGGTGAAATGAAAAAAGGCGACCTTCGGGTCGCCTTTTTCATGTCTGCATCGGCGTTCAGTCGATGTATTCGAACAGCTTCACGATCTTCTGCACGCCAGAAACACCTTGCACCAGGTTGGTGGCACGGTTGGCTTCTGCCTGGGTCAGCAGGCCAAGCATGTAGACGATGCCGTTTTCGGTGATGACCTTGATGCGCGAGCCGGGGATGCTGGAGTCGGTGAGCATCTGGGTCTTGATCTTGGTGGTCAGCCAGGCGTCGTTGTTGCGCGCCAGCAGCGAGGAGGGCTGGAGCACCTGGAGTTCGTTGTGCACCTTCTTGACTTTCTGGACCTGGCCGGCGGTTTGTTCGGCGAGGCTTTTCAGGTCGGCGCGTGGGGTCTGGCCTGCCAGCAGGACAACGCCGTTGAAGCTGCTGACGACGATATGGGAGTTCTGGTCAAGGTCGGGGCTGGCCTTGGCCACGTTGACGGCAACCTTGGTTTCGATCAGCGAGTCGTCGATCTTGCTGCCCAGGGTGCGAGTGCCGCGGTCATCATCGATCGGGGCTTCACGACTGGCGTTGATCACCGAGCTGCAACCGCTCAGGCTCAGGCACAGGGTCAGGGCCATCAGGCCGAGGCGTTTTGGGGTCATTCTTCACTCCCGAACAGTTGGCTGTCGATCAGATCGCAAAGGCAGTGGATCGCCAGCAGGTGGACTTCCTGGATACGTGCGGTGACATTGGCCGGTACGCGAATCTCGACATCTTCCGGCAGCAGCAGCGAAGCCATGCCGCCACCATCGCGTCCGGTCAGAGCTACGACAATCATTTCGCGATCATGTGCGGCCTGGATCGCTTGAATGATGTTTGCCGAGTTGCCGCTGGTGGAGATCGCCAGCAGTACGTCGCCCGGTTGACCCAGGGCGCGGATCTGCTTGGAGAAGACTTCGTTGTAGCTGTAGTCGTTGGCGATCGAGGTGATGGTCGAGGTATCGGTGGTCAGGGCGATCGCCGGCAGGCTGGGGCGTTCGCGCTCGAAGCGGTTGAGCAGTTCCGAGGAGAAGTGCTGGGCATCGCCGGCCGAGCCGCCGTTGCCGCAGGCAAGCATCTTGCCCTCGTTCAGCAGGGCGTTGACCATGATCTGGCTGGCTTGCTCGATGTGGGGTGCAAGAACTTCCATCGCCTGTTGCTTGGTGTTGATGCTGGCCTGGAAAAGCTGGCGAATTCGGGATTGCATGTCCATCAGTGTGACCTTAAATGGGGCTGGCCGGGCGGGGATTGAAGGATTCCCGGCACATGTCTGTGCAGCCCGCGAAGCAAAGAGCAAAAAATTGAATGGGTAAAGGTGCGTCCGTCGGCGCGGGGGTCAGCTGTCGAAGGCATTTTGCAGCCAGTCGAGCGGTTGTCCCGAATGACCGCTGCCTTGCAAGGCGATGACATCGAAGCGGCAGGGGTGATTGGCCCAGCGTGGTTCGTCCATCAGGAAGTGCTGCGCGGCGAGCGTCAGTTTTTCCTGCTTGCGGGCATCGATGCTGCCGAGGGCGCCGCCAAAGCCTGCGTGCAGGCGATAACGAACTTCGACGAATACTACTGTATCGCGGTCGAGCATGACCAGATCAAGCTCGCCGCGTTTGCACCGCCAGTTCCGCGCCAGAAGCACCAAACCCTGGACCAGAAGATAGTCCAGGGCCTGTTGTTCGGCCGCCATTCCGGCGGCCTGGCGCGAAGGTGCAGGCATCTCAGCGGGGCGTATCAGGCAGGCGCTTGACCTGGCCGCCAGAGAACTCGGCCCACGGCAGTTGGCGTTCGATACGCTGGCTCGGGCTCATGCTCAGGCTTCCGGAGAGGCCTTCGATGCGATTGTCCGGCAGGGTTTTCAGTTGCCCCAGGCGTGGCGCCAGGCTGTAGGCATCGACACCCATGGCATACAGGCGGCCCAGACTGCCGGCGGCTTGTGGCCACTGGCGCACGACCTGCTGACGCAGTCCGTTGCTGCTGTCGAGCAGCCAAGGGGTTTCGCAGAAGCGAATGCCGGTCATGTCGTTGTACTGGTTGACGTCGCCGCTGGCGCTGTAGACGTTGGAGGTCGCGTAGACCGGTACGTCGCCGGCATATTGGAAGTTCAGGGTCGGCTTGATCTGCTGGGCCTGTTGCGGGGTCGAGGCGAGGAAGATGAAGTCGATGTCCTGGCGGCGCGAAGGCTGCGCCGAAACGTTCCCGCCCACGGTGCTTTGCAGGCTCTTGGCGCGGCCTTCGCTTTGGCGCAGCTGGAACAGGTCGGCGATCTGCTGGGCCAGGGCGACCGGTTGGGCTACGCGCTCGGCGGCAAGCAGGGTGCCGCCCTTGGCTTCCCAGTCCTGGCGGAAAGCGCTGAGGACGCGATCGCCCCATTCGCCGCTGGGCACCAGGGCAACGGCACGACGCATGCCATCGGCGTAAGCGCGGCGAGAGACTTCGCGGGCTTCGTCTTCTGCCGCGAGACCGAACTGGTACAGCTGTGGTGGATTGTTCTGTCCTGCGTCGCTGTAGTTCAGCGCCAGCGTGGTGATTGGCAATTGCGGGTAGTTGGCGAGTTGCTTGACCAGTGGCTTTTCCAGCGGGCCAACGACGAGTTGCACGCCGGCGGCCTGGGCCTGACGGTAGAAGTCGTCCAGCGAGGTGAGGCGCGAACTGTCGAATACCTGAATGGCCGGTGGGTTCTGGCCTGCTTGCTGGGCCTGGAAGTGCGCGGCCATGAAACCATCGCGCAGGGCGCGGGCGACACCGGCCAGTTGGCCTTCCTGAGGCAGCAGCAGGGCGATCTTGGTCAGTGGCTGGCTGGTCAGGCTTTTCAGCTTCACCAGCGGCGATGGCAGTTGCAGGGCGGCTGGGTGGTTCGGGTTCTGGGCTTTCCAGCTGTCGATGGCCGCTTGCTGCTGTTCCAGCGTGCCGGCGCTTTTCACCGCCAGGGCGAGGCTGGTCCAGCCGCCGAGGCCATCGCTGCCGCCGTTCTGCAACTGCTCGGGCGGCAGGGCGGCGACCAGGTTCCAGATGGCGTCGTTGTTTGCTGCGGCGGCATCACCGCTGAGCAGTGGTGCCAGGGCGATGCGTTCCTGGGCGGCCGGGAGAAGTTGCCCGTCGGCTTCGAATGCGGCGGCGTGCGCGCTACGGGTGCGAGCCTGGAGGTCGGCTGGCAACTCGTTCAGGTGCGCCAGGCTCGGATGGCTCAGGGCGGTCAGTGCAGCTTTCGGCTGGTTGCGGCTCAGTGCCAGCTCCGCCGAGAGGGTGCTGGCAAAGACTTGCTGGGCAGGCTTCAGGGTGTCCAGCTGGACCTGTTCGAGAATGCGTGCGGCGCGCGCGTTGTCTTTCTGTCGGTAAGCCTGGTCGGCGGCGCTCAAGCGCAGCAGTGCGGCCTTTTCCGGGGTCTTGCTGTTGGCAGCCTGCTCGAGCAGTTGCTCGATGCTGGCGTCTGGTGTGCGTGGCAGTTCACCCAGGCTGGACGAAGGCGAACTGGCGCAGGCTGCCAGCAGGGCAGCGAGGCAAAGGGCTGAGAGTAGCCGCAGGCATGCGATCATGTACGGGTCCTGTTACTCGATCAAATTAACCTGCGATTGTACCCAAGCCCTGGCCGGGGCGCGATCTTGCTGGCGTGAAACCTTCGTTTCAGGTCGTATGAAATGCCTTCGGCGGGGAATTGTTGCCGGCTATCACGCTACAATGGCGGCTTTCATCCAGATGACAGGTACGTGCTGTGACCGATGCTCCAGGTGCTATCAACCCCGCTGCCGGGACCCTTTATGTGGTGGCCACGCCCATCGGCAACCTGGATGACATCAGTGCCCGGGCCCTGAAGATCCTTGCTGATGTAGCCCTTATCGCGGCCGAGGACACCCGTCACTCGATTCGCTTGTTGCAACATTTTGGTATCAATACACCGCTGGCCGCCTGCCATGAACACAATGAGCGCGACGAGGGCAGCCGCTTTCTTACCCGTCTGCTGGCGGGCGATAACGTTGCGTTGATTTCCGACGCGGGGACGCCGCTGATTTCCGATCCCGGTTATCACCTGGTGCGCCAGGCTCGGGCTGCTGGCATCAATGTGGCACCCGTGCCGGGGGCTTGTGCGCTGATTGCCGCGCTGTCGGCGGCGGGGCTGCCATCCGATCGTTTCATCTTCGAGGGTTTTCTTCCGGCGAAAGCTGTTGGACGGCAGGCACGTCTGAATCTGCTCAAGGAAGAGCCACGCACTTTGATCTTCTATGAGGCGCCGCATCGCATCCTTGAGTGTCTGCAGGATATGGAGGCGATCTTTGGTGCCGAGCGTCCGGCAGTGCTGGGGCGGGAGTTGACCAAAACCTTCGAAACCCTGAAGGGCTTGCCCTTGTCGCAGTTGCGCGAGTTCGTCGAAAGCGACAGTAATCAGCAGCGTGGCGAGTGTGTGGTGCTGGTGGCGGGCTGGACTGCGCCGGAAGATGAACAGGCGGTCAGCGGAGAAGTGTTGCGCATACTGGATCTATTGCTGGCCGAGATGCCATTGAAGCGGGCTGCAGCATTGGCAGCTGAAATTACCGGTGTGAGGAAGAATGTGCTCTATCAAGTGGCGTTGGACAAACAAAAATAGATGATGTCACGGTGATATTATTTGTTTTGTCACTTGTTCTCGGAGCGCGCTGCCGTTAATCTTTCACGCGGAGAGTCGATTGGACAGTCGCTGCCTTCTTTTGTTCCGCAAAAGTAGGGGGAGGAAAGTCCGGGCTCCATAGGGCAGAGTGCCAGGTAACGCCTGGGAGGCGCGAGCCTACGGAAAGTGCCACAGAAAACAACCGCCTAAGCACTTCGGTGCCGGTAAGGGTGAAAAGGTGCGGTAAGAGCGCACCGCACGACTGGTAACAGTTCGTGGCTAGGCAAACCCCACTCGGAGCAAGACCAAATAGGGTTCCACATGGCGCGGCCCGCGTTGGAACCGGGTAGGTTGCTAAAGACGTCCAGTGATGGCCGTCGTAGAGGAATGACTGTCCTCGACAGAACCCGGCTTACAGATCGACTCTCCACTCCTTCCTTCTCTTCTGCTTGATTCGATAGCGGAAGCCGCTTCGGTAATACCAAAAAAGTCTTACTCTTAATAAATCACTTTAACTTCGCACTCTATTCGTTTGAGTGAATTCGCTTTTTCCCTCCTGCAATCCCCCCGAATTAGCCCGGTGTCTGTCCTTGTTACGCTAAATCTCCGATCTGTAAGGGTTTTCCTTATATGCGCGCCTTGACGGTGCGGTGGGCGGATTCCTATAGTGTGCGCAAGTGGCAGAAAGTGGCATGAAGTGGGTTTTCAGACACAAAAAAGCTAACATTTAGGGAAGCGCAGCCGTGTTTCGCGGAGCTAACGCAATCAACCTCGACGCCAAGGGCCGTCTCGCCATGCCGAGCCGGTACCGTGACGAGCTTGATTCGCGCAGCTCGGGGCAATTGATCGTGACGATCGACGCTGTGGATCCCTGCTTATGTGTATACCCGCTCGACGAGTGGGAGCTGATCGAAGCGAAATTGCGCGCCTTGCCGTCGTTACGCGAAGAGAACCGTCGCCTGCAGCGTTTGCTGATAGGCAATGCGGTGGATCTGGAGCTCGACGGCAGTGGGCGTTTTCTGGTCCCGCCGCGTCTGCGCGAATACGCGAAGCTCGACAAGCGCGCGATGCTGGTGGGGCAACTGAATAAATTCCAACTGTGGGACGAGGATGCCTGGAACGCTGTTTCCGCAGCTGACCTTGCAGCCATTCAACAACCGGGCGCCATGCCCGATGAACTGCGTGATTTGATCCTGTGACTATTGATAGCGGCTTTAACCACATCACCGTACTTCTGGACGAGGCTGTCGAGGCTCTTTCAGTGCGTGCGGATGGCTGCTATCTGGATGGTACTTTCGGGCGGGGCGGACATAGCCGACTGATCCTTCAGGGCCTTGGGCCGGATGGCCGGCTACTCGGCTTCGACAAGGATCCTCAAGCGATTGCCACCGGGCAAGCGCTGGCGGCCGAAGACGGCCGCTTTGTCATTGTGCAGCGCAGTTTTGCCGAACTCGGTTCGGAAGTTGCCGAACGTGGTCTGGCCGGCAAGGTCAGTGGTGTGCTGTTCGACCTCGGTGTGTCTTCGCCGCAACTGGACGATCCGGAACGTGGGTTCAGCTTCCTGAATGACGGCCCGCTCGATATGCGCATGGACCCGACCCGTGGTGTCAGCGCTGCCGAGTTCATCGCCACGGCTCCCGAAGAGGAAATTGCCCGCGTCTTCAAGGAATACGGCGAAGAGCGCTTTGCCAAGCGCATGGCTCGCGCCGTGGTCCAGCGTCGCGAAGAACAGCCGTTCACCCGTACCGCCGATCTGGCGGAAGTGCTCAAGGTCGCCAACCCTGCCTGGGAAAAGGGCAAGAACCCGGCTACCCGTGCTTTCCAGGGACTGCGTATCCACGTCAACAACGAGCTGGGTGATCTCGAGGCAGGCCTCGAGGCCGCCCTGGACGCATTGGAAGTGGGCGGTCGCCTGGTTGTGATCAGCTTCCATTCCCTCGAAGACCGCATCGTCAAACTGTTCATGCGCAAGCTGGCCAAGGGCGAGCAGGACAACCTGCCACGCAACCTGCCAGTCCAGCACAAGCCTTTCGAACCGAAGATCAAGCTGATCGGCAAGGCGCAGTTCGCCTCTGATGCCGAGCTCAAGGCCAATCCACGTTCGCGTAGCGCGGTCATGCGCGTGGCGGAGAAACTGCGGTGAGCAGGCTCTATGCCAAACCTCTGCCAGGCGGAAGCTTCCTGATGCTTCTGCTGTTCATCGGCGTGCTCGTTTCCTCGGTCGCAGTGTCCTACAGCGCGCACTGGAACCGTCAGTTGCTCAACACCCTTTATGGCGAACTCAACGAGCGCGACAAGGCGCAAGCCGAGTGGGGCCGGCTGATTCTCGAGCAGAGCACCTGGACGGCACATAGCCGTATCGAAACCCTGGCCAGCGAACAACTGAAAATGCGCGTTCCCGCCGCTGATGAAGTGCGGATGGTGGCGCCATGATGAAGCTCGAAGGCGCCCTCTACCCCTGGCGCTTCCGGGTCGTGCTGGGTTTGCTGGCCTTGATGGTCGGCGCCATTGCATGGCAGATCATCGACCTGCAGGTGGTTGATCGTGACTTCCTGAAAAGCCAGGGCGACGCCCGCAGCATGCGGCACATCCCCATTCCTGCCCACCGTGGTCTGATCACCGACCGCAATGGCGAGCCGCTGGCCGTCAGTACTCCGGTCACCACCCTGTGGGCCAACCCCAAGGAGATGCAGGGTTCCAAGGACCGCTGGGCGGCATTGGCCGTGGCGATCAACCAGAATCCCAAGCAACTGACCGAGCGCCTCGAGCAGCAGGCGAACAAGGAGTTCATCTACCTGGTTCGCGGCCTGACCCCGGAGCAGGGGCAGGCGGTTCTCGATCTGAAGGTTCCCGGTGTCTACGGTATCGAAGAGTTCCGGCGCTTCTATCCGGCGGGTGACGTGGCGGCGCATATGGTCGGCTTCACCGACCTCGACGATCATGGCCGCGAAGGGGTGGAGCTGGCTTACGACGAGTGGCTGGCCGGGGTACCCGGCAAGCGTCAAGTGATCAAGGATCGGCGCGGTCGCCTGATCAAGGACGTCCAGGTCACCAAGAACGCCAAGGCCGGAAAGACCTTGGCGTTGTCGATTGACCTGCGCCTGCAATACCTGGCCACCCGCGAGCTGCGCAACGCCATCGCCGAGCAGGAAGCGAAAGCCGGCAGCCTGGTGATCATGGACGTCAAGACCGGCGAAGTCCTGGCCATGGTCAACCAGCCAACCTACAACCCGAACAACCGTCGCAGCATGTTCCCGGCAGCGATGCGCAACCGGGCGATCATCGATGTTTTCGAGCCGGGTTCGACGGTCAAGCCGCTGTCCATGAGCGCTGCGCTGCAGAGCGGTCGCTGGAAGCCGAGCGACAAGGTCGAGGTCTATCCGGGCACTCTGCAACTGGGTCGTTACACCATCCGCGACGTCTCCAAGACCGAGGGGCCGGTGCTCGACCTGACCGGCATCCTGATCAACTCGAGTAACGTGGGGATGTCCAAGGTCGCTTTCGACATCGGCGGCGAAGCGATTTACCGGGTGATGTCCCAACTGGGGCTGGGCCAGTACACCGGGCTCGGTTTCCCGGGCGAGCGAGTCGGCAACCTGCCCAATCATCGGGAGTGGCGCAAGGCCGAGACGGCAACCCTGTCCTATGGCTACGGCCTGTCGGTGACTGCGCTGCAATTGGTGCATGCCTACGCCGCGCTGGCCAATGACGGCAAGATGGTCCCGCTGAGCATTCTCAAGCTGGACAAGGCGCCGGAGTCGACTCAGGTGGTGCCGAAGGAAACCGCAGAAACCATCCAGCAGATGCTGCAGCAGGTGATCGAGGCTCCACGCGGCGTGTTCCGTGCCCAGGTGCCGTCCTATCACGTTGCCGGCAAGTCCGGTACTGCGCGTAAAGCCACCATTGGTTCCAAGGGCTATACCGAAAACGCCTACCGGTCCCTGTTCGCCGGCTTCGGCCCGATGAGCGATCCGCGTTATGCCGTCGTCGTGGTGATCGACGAGCCGAGCAAGGGCGGCTACTTCGGTGGTCTGGTCTCTGCCCCTGTATTCAGCAAGGTCATGTCCGGCACCCTGCGGCTGATGAACGTGCCGCCGGATAACCTGCCGACTTCCCAGCAGCAAGCTGACGCTGCGCCCGCCAAAGGAGGGCGCGGTTGATGACGATGCCATTGAGTAAATTGTTCGCCAATGCCAGCAGCGACCCGCTGATTCGCGAGCTGACCCTGGACAGCCGCAATGTACGGCCTGGCGATCTGTTCCTGGCAGTGCCGGGCGCCAAGGTCGATGGCCGCGACCATATCGCCGATGCCCTGAAGCGCGGTGCGGCAGCGGTAGCCTATGAAGTGCAGGGCGCCACCGTGCTGCCGATCACTGACGCGCCATTGATTCCGGTGAAGGGGCTGATTGCGCAATTGTCGGATATCGCCGGTCGCTTTTATGGTGAGCCGAGCCGTCTGGTGGATCTGGTCGGTGTCACTGGCACCAACGGCAAGACCAGCGTGACGCAACTGGTGGCTCAGGCCCTGGATCTGCTCGGGCAGCACTGTGGCCTGATCGGCACGCTGGGTACCGGTTTCTATGGCGCGCTGCAAAGCGGCCGCCTGACCACTCCCGATCCGCTCGCCGTGCAGTCGACCCTCAACGACCTGCGCAAGGCCGGTGCCCGCGCCGTGGCCATGGAAGTGTCGTCCCATGCCCTGGAGCAGGGCCGTGTCGCTGCCTTGGCATTCGATATCGTGGTGATGACCAACCTGTCCCGTGACCATCTCGATTACCACGGCACCATGGACGCCTACAAAGCGGCCAAGGCGAAGCTGTTTGCCTGGCCGAACCTGCGCTGCCGCGTGGTGAACCTGGATGACGAGTTCGGTCGCGAACTGGCCGCTGAAGCGCGCGAGTCGCGGCTGATCAGCTACAGCCTCCAGGACCCATCGGCCACCCTTTACTGCCGTGAAGCCAGCTTCGATGATGACGGCGTTCGCGCGGTGCTGGTAACCCCGCAGGGCGAGCACATGCTGCGCAGCCGGCTGCTCGGTCGTTTCAATCTGAGCAACATGCTGGCGGCGGTGGGTACGCTGCTGGCAATGGATCACCCGCTCGACGAAATCCTCAAGGTCACCGCCAGGCTGGAAGGCCCCATCGGTCGCATGCAGCGTCTTGGCGGGGGCAGCAAACCGCTGGTGGTGGTCGATTACGCCCATACCCCGGATGCACTGGAAAAAGTACTGGAAGCGCTGCGCCCACATGCCCGCGGTCAATTGACCTGTCTGTTTGGCTGCGGCGGCGATCGTGATCGCGGCAAGCGTCCGCTGATGGCGGAAATGGCCGAGCGTCTGGCGGACCGGGTGATCGTCACCGACGACAACCCGCGCACCGAGTCGCCACAGGCCATCTTCGACGATATCCGTCCTGGCTTTGCCAATGCCGATCGGGTCGAGTTCATCGGCGGTCGTGGTGAGGCTATCGCCCGTGTCATCGCCTCGGCTGCTGGCGATGACGTCATCGTCCTGGCCGGCAAAGGCCATGAGGACTACCAGGAAATCAACGGCGAACGCCATGATTTCTCCGATCTTGTCGAAGCCGAGAAGGCGCTTGCAGCCTGGGAGGCCTCGCATGCTTGAACCCCTGTTCCTCAGCAGCTTGACCGAAGCCTTGCAAGGGCGCCTGCTGGGCGCCGATGCGCGTTTCGACGGTGTCAGCATCGACAGTCGCAAGATTACCGCCGGGCAACTGTTTGTTGCCTTGGCCGGGCCGCGTTTCGACGGGCACGATTACCTGGACGAAGTCGCGGCCAAGGGCGCCGTTGCCGCGCTGGTAGAGCGTGAAGTGCCAGGTTCCAGCCTGCCGCAATTGCTGGTGGCGGATGCCCGCCTGGCCCTGGGGCAGTTGGGGGCGCTGAACCGTCGTGCCTTCAAGCACCCGGTGGCGGCGATCACCGGCTCCAGCGGCAAGACCACGGTCAAGGAAATGCTCGCCAGCATCCTTGGTACCCGTGGTCCGGTGCTGATGACCCGCGGCAACCTGAACAACGATCTCGGCGCGCCACTGACACTGCTCGAACTGGCGCCGGAGCACACTGCTGCAGTCATCGAGCTGGGCGCCAACCACATTGGTGAAATCCGTTACACCGTCGGCCTGACCCAGCCCCAGGTGGTGCTGATCAACAACGCGGGCACGGCTCATGTTGGCGAATTCGGCGGGCCGGAGAAGATTGTCGAAGCCAAGGGCGAGATCCTCGAAGGATTGGGGGAGGGCGGCGTCGCGGTATTGAATCTGGACGACAAGGCCTTTGCCATATGGAAACAGCGCGCCGGTAAACACGCTGTGCTGACCTTCGCCCTGAGCAACACTGCGGCAGATTTCCATGCCAGCGATATCGCCCACGACGAGCGCGGTTGCCCGTCCTTCGTCCTGCATGGTCCGCAAGGTCAGGTGGCGATCCAGTTGAACCTGCTCGGCACCCACAACATCGCCAATGCCCTGGCCGCTGCTGCGGCTGCGCAGGTGTTCGGTGTGTCGCTGGACGGTATCGCCCAGGGGCTGAACACCGTGCAACCGGTCAAGGGTCGCAGCGTTGCGCAGGTCACCGCCGGCGGTATCCGCGTGATCGATGACACCTACAACGCAAACCCCACCTCCATGTGTGCGGCCGTTGATATACTCGCCGGCTTTTCCGGTCGCACCGTCCTGGTGCTCGGGGATATCGGTGAGTTGGGCCAGTGGGCCGAAGAGGGCCACCGCGAGGTCGGAGACTACGCCAAGGGCAAGGTCGACGCGCTGTATGCCGTAGGTCCGATGATGGCCCATGCGGTCAAGGCCTTTGGCCAGAATGCCCGCCATTTCACCAATCAAGCTGACCTGATCGACGCGGTTCGCGGCGAACAGGCGACCAACACCACTATTTTGATCAAGGGTTCGCGCAGCGCTGCGATGGAGAACGTCGTGGCGGCCCTGTGCGATTCCAGCGGGGAGAAACATTAATGCTGCTGCTGTTGGCCGAGTACCTGCAACAGTTCTACAAAGGCTTCGCGGTCTTCCAGTACCTGACCCTGCGCGGGATCCTGGGTGTGCTGACCGCGTTGTCGCTGGCCCTGTGGCTGGGCCCGTGGATGATTCGTACCCTGCAGATCCGTCAGATCGGCCAGGCCGTGCGCAACGACGGCCCGCAATCGCACCTGTCCAAGTCCGGCACCCCGACCATGGGCGGGGCGCTGATCCTGTCTGCCATCGGCGTGAGCACCCTGCTCTGGGCCGACCTGAGCAACCGTTATGTCTGGGTAGTGCTGATCGTCACCATGCTCTTCGGTGCCATCGGCTGGGTCGACGACTACCGCAAGGTGATCGAAAAGAACTCCCGTGGCCTGCCGAGCCGCTGGAAGTACTTCTGGCAATCGGTATTCGGCCTGGGCGCGGCAATCTTCCTTTACATGACCGCGCCGACCAGCGTCGAAACCACCCTGATCGTGCCGATGCTCAAGGACGTCACCATTCCCCTGGGCGTCGGCTTCGTGGTGCTGACCTACTTCGTCATCGTCGGCTCGAGCAACGCGGTCAACCTGACCGACGGCCTCGACGGCCTGGCGATCCTGCCGACCGTGCTGGTGGGTGGTGCCCTGGGCATCTTCTGCTACCTGTCGGGCAACGTGAAATTCGCTGAATACCTGCTGATTCCCTACGTTCCGGGTGCGGGCGAGCTGATTGTGTTCTGTGGCGCGCTGATCGGCGCCGGCCTCGGTTTCCTGTGGTTCAACACCTACCCGGCCCAGGTCTTCATGGGCGACGTCGGCGCCCTGGCGCTGGGCGCTGCCCTCGGCACCATCGCAGTGATCGTTCGCCAGGAAATCGTCCTGTTCATCATGGGTGGCGTGTTCGTCATGGAGACCCTGTCGGTGGTCATCCAGGTCGCGTCGTTCAAGCTGACCGGCAAGCGGGTGTTCCGCATGGCGCCGATCCATCACCACTTTGAACTCAAGGGCTGGCCCGAGCCGCGCGTGATCGTCCGCTTCTGGATCATCACCGTGATTCTCGTGCTGATCGGCCTGGCAACCCTGAAACTGAGGTAGAACGCGTGTCCCTGATCGCATCTGACCAATTCCGCATCGTTGTCGGCCTCGGCAAGAGCGGCATGTCCCTGGTTCGCTTCCTGGCGAACCGGGGCGTTGCGTTTGCGGTCGCCGACACGCGCGAGAATCCGCCGGAACTGGCGACCCTGCGTCGCGACTATCCGCAGGTGGAAGTGCGCTGTGGCGAGCTGGACGTCGATTTCCTCTGCCGCGCCAACGAGCTGTACGTCAGCCCCGGCCTGGCCCTGGCGACCCCGGCCCTGCAGCAGGCGGCTGCGCGTGGAGTGAAGCTGTCCGGCGATATCGAGCTGTTCGCGCGCAACGCCAAGGCCCCGATCGTCGCCATCAGCGGCTCCAACGCCAAGAGCACCGTCACCACCCTGGTCGGCGAGATGGCCGCCGCTGCCGGCAAGCGCGTGGCAGTGGGCGGCAATCTCGGCACCCCGGCCCTGGATCTGCTCGATGACGACGTCGAGCTGTACGTGCTGGAACTGTCGAGCTTCCAACTGGAAACCACCGACCAGCTCAACGCCGAAGTCGCTACCGTCCTCAACGTCAGCGAAGACCACATGGACCGCTACAGCGGCCTGCCGGCCTACCATCTGGCCAAGCACCGGATCTTCCGTGGTGCGCGCCAGGTCGTGGTCAACCGCCAGGATGCCCTGAGCCGTCCGCTGCCGGTCGAGGGTCAGCCGTGCTGGACCTTCGGTCTGAACAAGCCGGATTTCAAGGCCTTCGGCCTGCGCGAAGAAGACGGCGAGAAGTACCTCGCCTTCGAATTCCAGAACCTGATGCCGGTCCGTGAACTGAAGATTCGCGGTGCGCACAACCAGTCCAACGCCCTGGCCGCCCTGGCCCTGGGGCACTCCGTGGGCCTGCCATTCGAAGCCATGCTGGAAAGCCTGCGCAGCTTCGGTGGCCTGGCCCATCGCTGCCAGTGGGTGCGTGAGCTCAACGGCGTCAACTACTACGACGACTCCAAGGCCACCAACGTCGGTGCTGCCCTGGCCGCGATCGAAGGCCTGGGCGCCGATATCGACGGCAAGCTGGTGCTGATCGCCGGTGGCGACGGCAAGGGTGCTGACTTCTCCGGCCTGCGTGCGCCGGTCGCGGAGCATTGCCGTGCGGTGGTCCTGCTTGGTCGTGATGCCGAGCTGCTGGCCGAAGCCCTGGGTGACAGTGTTCCACTGGTCCGGGTCAAGACCCTTGAGGAAGCCGTGGGCAAATGCGCCGAACTGGCCCGGCCCGGCGATGCCGTGCTGCTGTCGCCCGCCTGCGCCAGCCTCGACATGTTCAAGAACTTCGAAGAGCGTGGGCGCCTGTTCGCCCAGGCCGCAGGAGCGCTGACATGATCTTCGGCGCCATCAAGCCCTATCCGTCGCCGCTCATCAGCGGTCGTGGCATCGACCTGGACTTCCCGTTCCTGGTCGGTTGCCTGGCGTTGCTCGGCCTGGGCCTGGTGATGATTACCTCGGCATCGTCGGAAGTCGCCGCGGCGCAGTCGGGCAATCCGCTCTACCACATGTTCCGCCACCTGATTTATGTCGGTCTGGGTGTAGGTGCGTGCATCGTCACCATGATGGTGCCGATCTCCACCTGGCAGCGCATGGGCTTCCTGATGCTGATCGGCGCCTTCGGCCTGCTGGTGGCGGTGCTGATTCCCGGGATCGGCCGTGAAGTGAACGGTTCGATGCGCTGGATCGGTTTCAGCTTCTTCAACGTGCAGCCCTCGGAAATCGCCAAGGTCTTTGTGGTGGTCTACCTCGCCGGCTACCTGGTGCGGCGCCAGCAGGAAGTGCGGGAAAGCTGGATGGGCTTCTTCAAGCCGTTCATTGTCCTGCTGCCGATGGCTGGCCTGCTGCTGATGGAGCCGGACTTCGGTGCCACCGTGGTCATGATGGGCTCGGCGGCCGCAATGCTGTTCCTCGGCGGGGTGGGCTTGTTCCGCTTCGGCCTGATGGTGGTGCTGGCGGTAGGCGCGGTGTTCGTCCTGGTCCAGGCCCAGCCATACCGGATGGCGCGTCTGATCACCTTTACCGACCCCTGGTCCGACCAGTTCGGCTCGGGCTATCAGCTGACCCAGGCGCTGATTGCCTTCGGCCGTGGCGAGTGGTTCGGCGTCGGCCTGGGCAACAGCGTGCAGAAGCAGTTCTACCTGCCGGAAGCACACACCGACTTCGTGTTCTCGGTACTCGCTGAAGAGCTGGGCGTGGTCGGCTCGCTGCTGACCCTCGCCCTGTTCGTCTTCGTCACCGTGCGTGCGCTGTACATCGGCCTGTGGGCAGAAAAAGCCAAGCAGTTCTTCGCCGCCTACGTGGCCTTCGGCCTGGCCTTCCTGTGGATCGGTCAGTTCCTCATCAACATCGGGGTGAACGTCGGCCTGCTGCCGACCAAGGGCCTGACCCTGCCATTCCTCAGTTATGGCGGCAGCTCGTTGGTGATCTGCTGTGCCTGCGTCGGGTTGCTGTTGCGCATCGAATGGGAGAGCCGAACGCACCTGGGCAGCGAGGAACACGAATTCGACGAAAACGATTTTGCCGAGGAGCCGAATCATCATGGCCGCTGACGGCAAGAACGTATTGATCATGGCCGGCGGAACCGGCGGCCATGTGTTCCCGGCGCTGGCATGCGCGCGGGAATTCCAGGCGCGTGGCTACACCGTGCACTGGCTGGGCACGCCACGTGGCATCGAGAACGAACTGGTACCGCAGGCTGGCCTGCAACTGCATCTGATCAACGTCACCGGGCTGCGTGGCAAGGGCAAGCTGTCGCTGCTCAAGGCGCCGTTCACCCTGGTCAAGGCAGTGCTGCAGGCGCGGCGGATCATTCGCCAGCTCAAGCCGGCCTGCGTGGTCGGTTTCGGTGGCTACGTCACCGGTCCTGGTGGCGTGGCGGCGAAGCTGTGCGGTGTACCTGTGGTGATTCACGAGCAGAACGCCCGCGCCGGTACCGCCAATCGGATGCTGGTACCCCTGGCCGGACGTGTCTGTGAAGCTTTCCCGGACACCTTCGGCGCCAGCGCCAAGCGCCGCACCACTGGCAACCCGGTACGTCCCGAGCTGTTCCTGGAGCCTGTGCGCGAGGCCCTGGCCGGGCGCCGTGCCCGTCTGCTGGTGCTGGGCGGCAGCCTGGGTGCCGAGCCGCTGAACAAGCTGCTGCCCCAGGCCCTGGCCCTGGTCGCGGAAAATCTCCGCCCTGAGGTGTTCCACCAGGCCGGGAAGAATCATGACCAGATCACTGCCGAGCGTTATCGCGAGGTGGGGGTCGAGGCTCGAGTCGAGCCGTTCATCAAGGATATGGCCCAAGCCTACGGCTGGGCCGACCTGGTGGTGTGCCGTGCCGGAGCGCTGACCGTCAGCGAGCTGGCCGCCGCCGGACTGCCGTCGATGCTGGTGCCCTTGCCCCACGCGATCGACGACCACCAGACCCACAATGCCCATTATCTGGCACGCGAAGGCGCCGCCTTCCTGATGCCGCAAGCGACAACTGGCGCAGCGCAGCTCGCTGAACGCCTGAACGAGGTGCTGATGCAACCGGAAAAACTCGACACCATGGCCACCACTGCACGACGCCTGGCCAAACCTGCTGCAACCCGCACCGTAGTCGATACCTGTCTGGAGGTGGCCCATGGTTGAGAGCCAGAAAGCCATGCCCCAGCCTGAAATGCGCCGTATCCGCCGCATCCACTTCGTCGGTATCGGCGGCGTGGGCATGTGCGGGATCGCCGAAGTCCTGCTGAACCTGGGTTACCAGGTTTCCGGTTCCGATCTCAAGGACTCGCCCGTCACCGAGCGCCTGAAGTCCTTCGGTGCCGAGATCTTCATCGGCCACCGTGCCGAGAACGCCGCCAGCGCCGACGTGCTGGTGGTATCCAGCGCCATCAATACCGCCAACCCGGAAGTCGCCACCGCCCTCGAGCGCCGCATTCCGGTAGTGCCTCGCGCCGAAATGCTCGCCGAGCTGATGCGCTACCGCCACGGCATTGCCGTTGCCGGCACCCACGGCAAGACCACCACCACCAGCCTGCTGGCCTCGGTCTTCGCCGCCGGTGGCCTTGATCCGACCTTCGTAATCGGCGGCCGCCTGAATGCTGCGGGCACCAACGCCCAGCTCGGTACCAGCCGCTACCTGATCGCCGAAGCCGACGAAAGCGACGCCAGCTTCCTGCACCTGCAGCCGCTGGTTGCGGTGGTCACCAACATCGACGCCGACCACATGGCGACCTACGAAGGCGACTTCAACAAGCTGAAGAAGACCTTCGTCGAGTTCCTCCACAACCTGCCGTTCTATGGCCTGGCCGTAGTCTGCCTGGACGATCCGGTGGTCCGCGAGATCCTGCCTCAGGTCAAGCGTCCGGCGGTCACCTACGGTTTCAGCGAAGAGGCCGACGTACGCGCGATCAACGTGCGCCAGTCGGGCATGCAGACCCACTTCACCGTGCTGCGTCGCGACCGCGCGCCGCTGGATGTGTCGGTGAACATGCCGGGCAACCACAACGTGCTCAATGCTTTGGCGACCATCGCCATCGCCACCGACGAAGGCATCAGCGACGAAGCCATCGTCCAAGGGCTGTCGGGCTTCCAGGGTGTGGGTCGACGCTTCCAGGTCTACGGCGAGCTGCCGGTGGAAGGCGGCAACGTCATGCTGGTGGACGACTACGGTCACCATCCGACCGAGGTCGCCGCAGTGATCAAGGCCGTGCGTGGTGGCTGGCCGGAGCGCCGCCTGGTGATGGTCTACCAGCCGCACCGCTACAGCCGTACCCGCGACCTGTACGACGATTTCGTCCAGGTCCTGGCCGACGCCAACGTGCTGCTGCTGATGGAGGTCTACCCGGCCGGCGAAGAGCCGATCCCGGGCGCCGATAGCCGTCAGCTGTGCCACAGCATCCGTCAGCGCGGCCAGCTCGACCCGATCTACATCGAGCGCGGTATTGAACTGGCGCCGCTGGTCAAGCCGCTGCTGCGTGCCGGCGACATCCTGCTGTGCCAGGGCGCCGGTGATATCGGCGGCCTCGCCCCACAATTGTTGAAGAGCCCGTTGTTTGCTGGTGCGGTTGCCAGTCAGGAGAAAGCCAAATGACTGAAGCCTACGCCAAGCTGCATTCCACCACCGCGCCGAAGGACTTCGGGCGCGTCGCCGTGCTCTACGGCGGCAAGAGCGCCGAGCGCGAAGTCTCGCTGAAATCCGGCGCCGCCGTGATCGACGCCCTGCAGGGCGCCGGTGTCGACGTGGTCGCCATCGATGTCGGTGACGACCTGCTGAGCCGCCTGCAAAGCGAGAAGATCGACCGTGCCTTCATCATCCTCCACGGTCGTGGTGGCGAAGACGGCAGCATGCAGGGCCTGCTGGAGTGCCTGGGCATTCCGTACACCGGCAGCGGCATCCTCGCCTCCGCCCTGGCCATGGACAAGCTGCGCACCAAGCAGGTGTGGCAGAGCCTGGGCATTCCGACCCCGCGCCATGCCGTGCTGGCCAGCGAGTCCGACTGTATTTCTGCAGGCGCGGAACTGGGCTTCCCTTTGATCGTCAAACCGGCCCATGAAGGTTCCAGTATCGGTATGGCGAAAGTGTCCAGCGTCGAGGAATTGATCGCGGCCTGGAAGGACGCCGCGACCTACGATTCGCAAGTGCTGGTCGAGCAGTGGATCCACGGTCCGGAGTTCACCGTCGCGGTGCTGCGCGACCAGGTCCTGCCGCCGATCGCCCTGGGCACCCCGCACTCGTTCTACGACTACGACGCCAAGTACCTGGCTTCCGATACCCAGTACCGGATTCCGTGTGGCCTGGACGCCGCCAAGGAACAGGAATTGATCGACCTCACCACCCGCGCCTGCGACGCCATCGGCATCGCCGGCTGGGGCCGTGTGGATGTGATGCAGGATGAGCAGGGCCGTTTCTGGCTGCTTGAAGTCAACACCGCACCAGGCATGACCGACCATAGCCTGGTGCCCATGGCGGCACGTGCGGCCGGCCTCGATTTCCAGCAACTGGTGCTGGCGATCCTGGCGGCCAGTGTCGAGGCGCGAGGTTAAGCCCATGCAAGGCGCGATGGTACGTCATCAGCAACCCGCCACCGGCCGTAACAAGCCGGTGCCGCGTGGTGCCAGCCGGATGGTGGCCAAGGAGCCACTGTCGACGCGCCTGCCCAAGCCTAACTTCAGCATCTTCAAGCGACTGCTGTGGCCTGTGCTGCTGGTCGCCGCAGGTTTTGCCGCCTACGAGGGGGCGCAACGGCTGATGCCGTATGCCGATCGGCCGATCACCAAGATCGCCGTGCAGGGCGATCTCAGCTACATCAGCCAGCAGGCGGTGCAGCAGCGGATCGCGCCCTATGTGGCGGCGAGCTTCTTCACCGTCGACCTGGCGAGCATGCGTACCGAGCTGGAGCAGATGCCCTGGATCGCCCACGCCGAAGTACGCCGGGTATGGCCGGACGAAGTGGTGATCCGCCTGGAAGAACAATTGCCGGTGGCGCGCTGGGGCGAAGATGCCTTGCTCAACAACCAGGGCCAGGCCTTCACCCCGCGCGAGCTAGCGAACTACGAGCACCTGCCGCAGCTCTTCGGGCCGCAGCGCGCTCAGCAACAAGTGATGCAGCAATATCAGGTACTCAACCAGATGTTGCGCCCCCTGGGTTTCTCGATCGCTCGCCTCGAGCTGCGCGAGCGGGGCAGCTGGTTCCTCACCACCGGCGCCGGCAGTGCCGGCCCTGGGATCGAACTGCTGCTGGGGCGCGACCACCTGGTGGAAAAAATGCGCCGCTTCATTGCCATCTACAACAAGACGCTCAAAGAACAGATCACGAACATCGCCCGCATCGATCTGCGTTACGCCAACGGACTCGCCGTTGGCTGGCGGGAACCGATTGCACAGCCCGCGGCCCAACCCGCCGTGGCGAAGAATTAGAGAGAGGCAGGACCCATGGCAAATGCGCATAGCGGCAAAATGATCGTCGGGCTGGATATCGGCACGTCCAAGGTGGTTGCACTGGTGGGCGAAGTCGCCGCCGACGGCACCCTGGAAATCGTCGGTATCGGTACCCATCCATCGCGCGGGTTGAAGAAAGGCGTGGTGGTCAATATCGAGTCAACCGTGCAGTCGATCCAGCGCGCCGTCGAAGAGGCCCAGCTGATGGCCGGTTGCCGGATCCACTCGGCCTTCGTCGGTGTGGCCGGCAACCATATCCGCAGCCTGAACTCCCACGGCATCGTGGCGATCCGCGACCGTGAAGTCAGCACCGCCGACCTCGAGCGAGTGCTGGACGCTGCACAGGCCGTGGCCATTCCGGCCGACCAGCGCGTACTGCACACCCTGCCGCAGGACTACGTGATCGACAACCAGGAAGGCGTGCGCGAGCCCCTGGGCATGTCGGGCGTGCGTCTGGAGGCCAAGGTCCATGTGGTGACCTGCGCGGTCAACGCGGCACAGAACATCGAGAAGTGCGTGCGTCGCTGCGGCCTGGAAATCGACGACATCATCCTCGAGCAACTGGCCTCGGCGTACTCGGTGCTGACCGATGACGAGAAAGAGCTGGGCGTGTGCCTGGTGGATATCGGTGGCGGCACGACCGACATCGCCATCTTCACCGAAGGCGCCATCCGTCACACCGCGGTGATCCCGATCGCCGGCGACCAGGTGACCAACGACATCGCCATGGCCTTGCGCACGCCGACCCAGTACGCCGAGGAAATCAAGATCCGTTACGCCTGCGCCCTGGCCAAGCTGGCCGGTGCCGGCGAGACCATCAAGGTGCCGAGCGTTGGCGACCGTCCGCCGCGCGAGCTGTCCCGCCAGGCCCTGGCCGAAGTGGTCGAGCCGCGCTACGACGAGCTGTTCACCCTGATCCAGGCCGAACTGCGTCGCAGCGGCTACGAAGACCTGGTACCCGCGGGCATCGTCCTGACCGGGGGTACCTCGAAGATGGAAGGCGCGGTCGAACTGGCCGAGGAAATCTTCCACATGCCGGTACGCCTCGGCGTGCCGCACAGCGTTCGGGGGCTGAGCGACGTGGTGCGCAACCCGATCTATTCGACTGGCGTAGGCCTGCTCACCTACGGCCTGCAGAAGCAGTCCGATGGCGTGCCTGTGCCGGGTATCCGAAACGACAGCTATGGCGATGAACCGAAGGCCCCCGTGCTTGAGCGCTTCAAGCGTTGGGTCCAGGGAAACTTCTAAGTTTCAAAAGCAGTAGTGGTAGGCGCAAAAACTAGAGAAATGAAAGGAGAGGGAAAATGTTCGAGCTCGTAGACAACGTCCCGCAAAGTCCGGTCATCAAAGTGATCGGCGTCGGTGGCGGCGGTGGCAACGCCGTCAACCACATGGTCAAGAGCAACATCGAAGGCGTCGAATTCATCTGCGCCAACACCGATGCTCAGGCCCTGAAAAACATCGGTGCGCGCACCATCCTGCAACTGGGTACCGGCGTGACCAAGGGCCTGGGCGCGGGCGCCAATCCGGAAATCGGCCGCCAGGCCGCCCTGGAAGACCGCGAGCGTATCGCCGAGGTTCTGCAGGGCACCAACATGGTCTTCATCACCACCGGCATGGGTGGTGGTACCGGTACCGGTGCCGCGCCGATCATCGCCGAAGTGGCCAAGGAGCTGGGCATCCTCACCGTTGCGGTGGTGACCCGTCCGTTCCCGTTCGAAGGTCGCAAGCGCATGCAGATCGCCGATGAAGGCATCCGCTCGCTGGCCGACAGCGTCGACTCGCTGATCACCATCCCCAACGAAAAACTGCTGACCATCCTCGGCAAGGACGCCAGCCTGCTGTCGGCCTTCGCCAAGGCGGACGATGTTCTGGCCGGTGCCGTTCGCGGTATCTCCGACATCATCAAGCGTCCGGGCATGATCAACGTCGACTTCGCCGACGTGCGCACCGTGATGAGCGAAATGGGCATGGCGATGATGGGCACCGGCTGCGCCAGCGGTCCGAACCGTGCTCGCGAAGCCACCGAGGCGGCGATCCGCAACCCGCTGCTGGAAGACGTCAACCTGCAGGGCGCCCGCGGCATCCTGGTCAACATCACCGCCGGTCCGGATCTGTCGCTGGGTGAATACTCCGACGTGGGTAGCATCATCGAGGCGTTCGCGTCCGATCACGCGATGGTCAAGGTCGGTACCGTGATCGATCCGGACATGCGCGACGAGCTGCACGTCACCGTGGTTGCCACTGGTCTGGGTGCCAAGATCGAGAAGCCTGTGAAGGTCATCGACAACACCCTGCAGAGCGCGGCCGCCCAGGCTTCGACCCCGGCTCCGGCGCCTGTGCGCAACGAGCAACCGGCCGTCAACTACCGCGACCTGGAGCGTCCGACCGTGATGCGCAACCAGACCCACGCGGGTGCTGCAGCGGCTGCCAAGCTCAACCCTCAGGACGATCTGGATTACCTGGACATCCCGGCTTTCCTGCGTCGTCAGGCCGATTGATGGAATTTATCAGGGGTATTAGGGTGATTGGTGTTCAGCAAAGGCGGGGTCTGTTATCATCCCCAGCCTTTGTTGATACCAGTTCGCAATCTGTGCTGAAGCGGCCAATGCCATGATTAAACAACGCACCCTGAAAAATATCATCCGTGCCACAGGTGTCGGCCTGCACTCCGGGGAAAAGGTTTACCTGACCCTGAAACCCGCGCCTGTGGATACCGGCATCGTATTTTGCCGAGCCGACCTCGATCCCGTGGTGCATATCCCTGCCCGTGCGGAAAACGTCGGCGAGACCACCATGTCGACGACGCTGGTCAACGGCGATACCAAGGTAGACACGGTTGAGCACCTGCTCTCGGCCATGGCTGGCCTGGGCATCGATAACGCCTACGTCGAGCTCTCCGCCTCCGAAGTCCCGATCATGGACGGTAGCGCAGGCCCCTTCGTATTCCTGATTCAATCCGCCGGCCTGGAAGAACAGGACGCGCCGAAGAAATTCATCCGCATCCTGCGTGAAGTGACTGTCGAAGATGGCGACAAGCGCGCCACCTTCCTGCCTTTCGACGGGTTCAAGGTGAGTTTCGAGATCGATTTCGACCACCCGGTGTTCCGCAACCGTACCCAGAGTGCCAGCGTCGACTTTTCCAGCACCTCGTTCGTGAAGGAAGTCAGCCGCGCCCGCACCTTCGGGTTCATGAGCGACATCGAGTACCTGCGCAAGCACAACCTCGCCCTCGGCGGCAGCGTGGAAAACGCCATCGTGGTGGACAAGGACGGTGTGCTGAACGAAGACGGCCTTCGCTATGAAGACGAATTCGTCAAGCACAAGATCCTCGACGCCATTGGCGACCTCTACCTGCTGGGCAACAGCCTGATCGGCGAATTCCGTGGCTTCAAGTCGGGCCATGCGCTGAACAACCAGCTGCTGCGCAAGCTGATCGAGGAGAAGGACGCCTGGGAAGTGGTGACCTTCGAAGATGCGAGCACCGCACCGATCTCCTATATGCGTCCGGTTGCCGCTGTATAAGTTCGAATACTCTCTCTAGTTTTGAGGCCACCTTCGGGTGGCCTTTTTTATTGGGCTGCCGACAACGGCCTCATGAGTTGTCCTTGTTGCTCTTCCTGTGGCTCGCCAGGCGCTCCAATGCGGCACGCAGGTTCGGATCACTGATGCCCTCGGCCGTGGCCTGGATGGTTTCCGCCGACTTGTCGGAGATATCGATGACATGGCTTGGCCCGCGCACCGTAGTGGCCACCGGCTGCACCTTGAACAGGATGCGGCTGAGCCCGGCAAAGGCCTCCAGTTGCTCGAGCTGTCGCTGCAGACGCTTCTGCTGGTAGCGCAGGCGTGTCGCCCAATGCCCGTCGGTGACGATCAGCAGCAAGGTGCCTTCGCGCCATGACGCCACATGGCAATGCTCCCGTGCTGCCGGCTGCAACTGGCTTTCCACCAGGCGCTGCAATTGCGCCAGGCGTTGCGCATGATTGAACAGCACCTTCAGTGGACGGGCTTCGCGCAACAGCGTGCCGGGGGCGCGAGCGGGAGAGCGGCGATAGGCCATGATGACACCTGGAAAGACGATCCCGGCATCTTAACAGATCCCCCGGGAGTGGCTGGAGAGCCGCTATCTACGTGAATCTTGATCCACGCGGGTTGAAGTTGAGGAAAAAGCCCTTATTGTAAAAAAGCCCCGTCACAGCGCTGTGCCAGCATCGTGGAACTCCACCACTTTCCTCACCATCGTTTCCGGGTAGAATGCTCGTTCGCATGCGGCCATAAGGGCTGCACGGGCGACTTCACGGGGCCGCCCTCCATCCCTACGTGTGGAAGATCCTGCCGATATGTTTGCGCCTTTGTTAAAGAAACTTTTTGGAAGCAAGAACGAGCGTGAAGTGAAACGCATGCTCAAGACGGTGCAGATCGTCAATGCCTTCGAAGAGCAGATGGTGGCCCTCTCTGATGAGCAACTGCGGGCCAAGACCCCCGAGTTCAAAGAGCGCCTGGCCAAAGGCGAGACCCTCGACCAGCTCCTGCCTGAAGCCTTCGCCGTCGCGCGCGAGGCCGGCAAGCGGATCATGGGCATGCGCCACTTCGACGTCCAGCTGATCGGCGGCATGACCTTGCACGAAGGCATGATCGCGGAAATGCGTACCGGTGAGGGCAAGACCCTGGTGGCGACCCTGGGCGTCTACCTCAACGCACTGTCCGGCAAGGGCGTGCACGTGGTCACGGTCAACGACTACCTGGCCCGTCGCGACGCCAACTGGATGCGTCCGCTGTACGAATTCCTCGGCCTGACCGTCGGTGTCGTCACCCCGTTCCAGCCGCCGGAAGAGAAGCGCGCTGCCTACGCCGCCGACATCACCTACGGCACCAACAACGAATTCGGTTTCGACTACCTGCGCGACAACATGGCCTTCAGCATGGAAGAGAAATTCCAGCGCGAGCTGAATTTCGCCGTGATCGACGAAGTCGACTCCATCCTGATCGACGAAGCCCGTACCCCGCTGATCATCTCCGGCCAGGCCGAAGACAGCTCCAAGCTGTACATCGAGATCAACAAGCTGATCCCGCGCCTGAAGCAGCACATCGAGGAAGTGGAAGGCCAGGTTACCCAGGAAGGCCACTTCAAGATCGACGAGAAGAGCCGTCAGGTCGAACTCAACGAAGCCGGTCACCAGTTCATCGAAGAGATGCTCACCCAGGTCGGCCTGCTGGCCGAGGGCGAGAGCCTCTATTCCGCGCACAACCTGGGCCTGCTGACCCACGTCTACGCCGGCCTGCGCGCGCACAAGCTGTTCAATCGCAACGTCGAGTACATCGTCCAGGACGGCCAGGTCCTGCTGATCGACGAGCACACCGGTCGTACCATGCCGGGCCGTCGCCTCTCCGAAGGCCTGCACCAGGCGATCGAAGCGAAGGAAAACCTGAACATCCAGGCCGAAAGCCAGACCCTGGCCTCGACCACCTTCCAGAACTACTTCCGTCTCTACACCAAGCTGTCCGGCATGACCGGTACCGCCGATACCGAAGCCTTCGAGTTCGCCCAGATCTATGCCCTCAACGTGATGGTGATCCCGCCGAACAAGCCACTGGCGCGCAAGGACTTCAACGACCTGGTGTACCTGACTGCCGACGAGAAGTACGCCGCGATCATCGCCGACATCAAGGAAAGCATGGCCTCCGGCCGTCCGGTCCTGGTCGGTACCGCGACCATCGAAACCTCCGAGCACATGTCCAACCTGCTCAAGCAGGAAGGCATCGACCACAAGGTCCTCAACGCCAAGTACCACGAGAAGGAAGCCGAGATCATCGCCCAGGCCGGTCGCCCGGGTGCGCTGACCATCGCCACCAACATGGCCGGTCGTGGTACCGACATCCTGCTGGGCGGCAACTGGGAAGTCGAAGTGGCTTCCATGGAAAACCCGACCCCCGAGCAGATCGCCCAGATCAAGGCCGACTGGCAGAAGCGTCACCAGCAGGTGATCGAGTCCGGTGGCCTGCACGTGATCGCCTCCGAGCGCCACGAATCGCGCCGTATCGACAACCAGCTGCGTGGTCGTTCCGGTCGTCAGGGTGACCCGGGCTCCAGCCGGTTCTACCTGTCCCTCGAAGACAGCCTGATGCGTATCTTCGCCTCCGACCGGGTGAAGAACTTCATGAAGGCCCTGGGCATGCAATCCGGCGAGGCCATCGAGCACCGCATGGTGACCAACGCCATCGAGAAGGCACAACGCAAGGTCGAAGGCCGCAACTTCGACATCCGTAAACAGCTTCTCGAATTCGACGACGTGGCCAACGAGCAGCGCAAGGTGATCTACCACATGCGCAACAGCCTGCTGGCCGCCGAGAACATCGGCGACACCATCGTCGAGTTCCGCCAGGAAACCCTCGACGCCACCTTCGCCCAGCACATTCCGCCGCAATCGCTGCCCGAGCAGTGGGACGTGGCGGGCCTGGAAGCCTCGCTGGCCAGCGACTTCGGCGTGAAGCTGCCGATCCAGCAATGGCTCGACGAAGACGACAAGCTCTACGAGGAAACCCTGCGCGAGAAGGTCCTCAACGAGCTGGTCACTGCCTACAACGAGAAGGAAGACAGTGCCGGCGCCGAAGCCCTGCGTACCTTCGAGAAGCAGATCCTGCTGCGCGTCCTCGACGACCTGTGGAAAGACCACCTGTCGACCATGGACCACCTGCGCCACGGTATCCACCTGCGCGGCTACGCCCAGAAGAACCCGAAACAGGAGTACAAGCGCGAGTCGTTCACCCTGTTCCAGGAGCTGCTGGAGTCGATCAAGCGCGACACCATCCGTGTGCTGTCCCACGTCCAGGTCCGCCGCGAGGACCCGGCCGAGGAAGAAGCCCGTCTGCGCCGCGAAGCCGAAGAACTGGCCCAGCGCATGCAATTCCAGCATGCCGCCGCGCCAGGCCTGGAAAGTGCCGAGCAGCAGGAAGAGGGCGCTGAAGTCGCCGTCGCCACCGCGCCGGTGCGCAACGATCAGAAGCTGGGCCGCAACGAGCTGTGCTGGTGCGGTTCCGGCAAGAAGTTCAAGCACTGCCACGGGCAGATCAACTGATCGAGCCGTGTCACGCTGAAACATGAACACCACGCCGCGACCGGCTCCTGCCGTCGCGGCGTTGTTCCATCTCAAGCACCGTCGGATCGCCGACGGTGAATTTTTTCTAGGAGCGCTTTCATGGCTGTTGGTCTTGGTCCTTTGCCAACGTTGCACCCGGTTCCCGGTTTCGAACTCGGTATCGCCTCTGCGGGCATCAAGCGCCCGGGGCGCAAGGATGTGGTGGTGATGCGCTGCGCCGAAGGTTCCAGCGTTGCCGGCGTTTTCACCCTGAATGCCTTCTGCGCCGCGCCGGTGATCCTCGCCAAGCAGCGCGTGCAAGGCACCGTGCGCTACCTGCTGACCAACACCGGTAACGCCAACGCCGGTACCGGCGCCCCGGGCCTGGCCGCTGCCGAGCGCACCTGCGCCAAGCTGGCCGAGCTGACCGGCGTCGACGCCAGCGCCGTGCTGCCGTTCTCCACCGGTGTGATCGGCGAGCCGCTGCCGGTCGAGAAGATCGAAGGCGCGCTGCAAGCCGCGCTGGACAACCTGTCCGAGAACAACTGGGCCGAAGCCGCCACCGGCATCATGACCACCGATACCCTGCCCAAGGGTGCCAGCCGTCAGTTCCAGCACGAAGGCGTGACCGTCACCGTCACCGGCATCAGCAAGGGCGCGGGCATGATCCGTCCGAACATGGCCACCATGCTCGGCTACATCGCCACCGACGCCAAGGTCGCTCCGGCGGTGCTCAAGGACCTGATGCTGGACGGCGCCAACAAGTCGTTCAACCGCATCACCATCGACGGCGATACCTCCACCAACGACTGCTGCATGCTGATCGCTACCGGCAAGGCCGATGTCGCCGAGATCACCGAAGCCAGCGGCCCGCTGTTCGAAGCCCTGAAAAAAGCGGTGTTCGAAGTGTGCATGGAAGTGGCCCAGGCCATTGTCCGTGACGGCGAAGGTGCCACCAAGTTCGTTACCGTCCAGGTCAACGGCGGCGGCAACCATCAGGAGTGCCTGGATGTCGGCTACGCCGTCGCCCACTCGCCGCTGATCAAGACTGCGCTGTTCGCCTCCGACCCGAACTGGGGCCGCATCCTCGCCGCTGTCGGCCGTGCCGGCGTGCCGAACCTCGACGTCAGCCTGATCGACGTGTACCTGGACAGCGTCTGCATCGCCTCCAAGGGCGGCCGCAGCGCTACCTACACCGAAGACCAGGGCGCCGCAGTCATGGCCCAGGAAGAAATCACCATCCGTATCGAGCTGGGCCGTGGTCAGTGCAACGAGACCATCTGGACCACCGACCTGTCCCACGAGTACGTGAAGATCAACGCGGAATACCGCACCTGATCGAACGCCGCCGTTGCGCCTGGCGCGACGGCGGCATCCTTTCATCAGACGGAGTTCAAAGTTGAAACGGATTCATGTCGCCGCCGCCGTCATTCGTGGCGCGGATGGCCGTATTCTCATCGCCCGGCGTGGCGAAACCCAGCATCAGGGCGGTCTCTGGGAGTTTCCCGGTGGCAAGGTCGAAGCCGGCGAAGCCGTACAGACCGCCCTGGCCCGCGAGCTGCGCGAAGAGTTGGGTATCGAGGTGACCGCCGCGCGGCCACTGATCAAGATCAAGCACGACTACCCGGACAAGCAGATCCTGCTCGACGTCTGGGAGGTCAGCACCTTCACCGGCGAGCCCCATGGCGCCGAAGGCCAGCCGCTGGCCTGGGTCGCGCCGCGGGACCTGGCCGATTACGAGTTCCCCGAGGCCAACCGGCCGATCGTCGCGGCGGCGCGCTTGCCGGGCGAATACCTGATCACCCCGGATGACCTGGAGGTCCCGCAGATGCTGCGCGGCATTCAGAAGGCCATTGCTGGCGGGATCAAGCTGGTGCAGTTGCGTGCGCCGAACATGTACGACCCCAAGTACCGCGATGTGGCGGTGGACGCGGTCGGCCTGTGTGCGGGCAAGGCGCAACTGATGCTCAAGGGACCGCTGGAATGGCTGGGTGACTTCCCGTCTGCCGGCTGGCACCTCACCGCCGAGCAACTGCGCAAGTACGCGGCCAATGGCCGTCCTTTCCCCAAGGACCGCTGGCTGGCGGCGTCCTGCCACAGTGCTGAAGAGCTGGCGCTGGCCGAGCAGATGGGCGTGGACTTCGTCACCCTGTCGCCGGTGCAGGCCACCCAGACCCACCCGGATGCCCAGCCGCTGGGCTGGGATGTGGTGCAGCAGATGATCGACGGCTTCAACAAGCCGGTGTTCCTGCTTGGTGGTGTCGGCCCGAACGAACGCGAGCGAGCCTGGCAGATCGGTGCGCAGGGTGTGGCGGGTATCCGCGCGTTCTGGCCGGAGATCTGATCAAAGGCTCCAAAGCATAACGCGGCCCCTGTGGGAGCTGGCTTGCCAGCGATGTCTTTGGTGAATTCACCATTGCAATAGCTGGCAAGCCAGCTCCCACAGGG